>CAYFUP010000030.1:0-20726 GCA_964346235.1 uncultured Bacteroidales bacterium
GGCGGTAATGATAATGCTGACAATTCAGGTGTATTAAAATACATCTCTATCCGTCATGGTGGTGCGAATATTGGTGCAGGTAACGAAATAAACGGACTTTCACTGGGTGGTGTTGGTACCGGTACTGTTGTTGAAAATATTGAAATTGTTGCTAACCAGGACGATGGTATAGAATGGTTCGGCGGTACCGTAAAAGTGAAAAACGTTGTGGTATGGAACGTTAATGATGATGGTATTGATACCGACCAATCATGGGCAGGTACATTGGAAAATTTCTTTGTAGTTGCAGCAGCAGGACATGCCTTTGAGCTTGATGGTCCTGAAGGATCATTTGAAGACGGACATACAATACAAAAAGGAAAAGTTATAGCTTCTGATGCTGATCTTGGAAGAAAAACAAAAGACCTTATCAATGTTGATGACAATTCCATAGTTGATTTAAAAAACATTTACTTTACCGGAATAGAAGAAGGACAGCAAATTAACCGTGTTACAGCGGAAGGAGTTACTTTTGAAGGAATTCAATTTGATGTGCCCGCGGATAGTTTGGCCAACCATGTAAATGGAGATGTTCCTGCAGGTGTTGCAGCAGGCGGTTCATCTCAAGCCGATGCCTCGGTACTAAGCTGGACATGGGCAGCTCAGGCAGGAAAATTATAATATCTTTTTCTAAATAAATTTAAAAACAGGCTTGTGAATTTCTTTGCAAGCCTGTTTATTTATTAATAATAATAACAAAATGCTAATAATGGTGAAATACTCAATATTCTATGTTTTAGTAGGCGTGTTCATGCTATCCGCTATTATTACCAAAGCGGAAACAGGGACGGTACGCGGGTCAGTTTTTGATGGACAGACAGGGGAGTCGCTTGTAGGTGTGACCATTGCAGTTAAAGGCACAGCCAAGGGTACAATTTCGGATTTGGATGGTAAATTTTCCCTGACCTTGGAAGCAGGAACTTATGAATTGGTTTTATCTTATATTTCTTACCAAACAATCACCATTGAAGATGTTAATATCATGGCCGGCGAGGTTACACTTTTGAATAACCTCAAGCTAAAAGAAAGCACAGTGGATTTGCAGGAAGTAGTTGTTACTGCTAAACAGGTTCGGACAAGTGAAGCAGCCATACATACCATAAAACGAAAATCAGCCACCATTATGGATGGTATTTCTGCCGATAAAATGAAATTGGCAGGCGATGCAACGGCTGTTGAAGCTGCCAAAAGGGTAACTGGGGTAAGTATTGAAGATGGGAAATACGTGTTTATCAGGGGACTGGGTGACCGGTATTCCAAAACCACCCTTAACGGTATGGATATCCCGGGATTGGATCCTGACAAGAACAGCCTGCAAATGGATATTTTTCCAACCAACCTGATTGATAATATCACGGTTAAAAAAAATTTCACATCCGATATGCCGGCTGATTTTACCGGTGGGATAATGAATATTGAAATAAAAGATTTCCCGGAAGAAAAAATAACAACTGTCTCCTTAAGCACAAGCTATAATCCCGACATGCATTTTAACCCCGATTATCTTACCTACGAAGGTGGAAAAACCGATTTCCTGGGATTTGACGATGGAACAAGAGCTTTGCCTCAAGAAGCCGAAAGTAGGAATATACCAACGCCTATCAGCGGTCATTCAACGGATGAGGTCAGGAGTTTTATTAACAGTTTTAACCCGGTTCTCGGGGCATCACGCCAAACCAGCCTGTTGGATTTAAGTGCTAGCATTTCTACAGGCAACCAAATTGATTTAAAAAGTAAACAAGATTATGTTCCAAAGTTGGGTTACATTTTTTCACTTTCGTACAAATCGGATTATAAATATTTTGATGATGCAGTGTTTGGCGAATACCAAAAATATATAAACCCGGATAGAAATGAAATGCGGTATGCAACTTTTCAGAATGGTAAAATTGGCGAAAAAAACGCGCTGATTGGATTATTGGGCGGACTGGCCTACAAAACCAACTATTCAAAAATTCGGCTTATGACCCTGCACTTACAAGATGGCCAAAGCCAGGCCGGTCAATTTATCATTGTTAATGACGGTGCAGCTGTAGGGCAATCAGGATATATTGCAAGCTCCGATGTACTCTCGTATAATCAACGATCCATTACCAATGTGCTTTTAAATGGTACCCACAAGTTAAGTAACTTAGGTTGGGAGATCGATTGGCGCATCGCGCCAACCTATTCAACATCTAATGAACCGGACATCAGGAAAACGGCTTTTACCCTGGACGAAAGTAACACTAATTTACCTGAAAGCGGTTTAGACAGAGAAACGGCTTTTGACCTTTATGAAGATAACGATGTTTTATTTAGGGCAGGTGCAGGCGGCAACCCTTCAAGGATTTGGAGATCGTTAAATGAGCTGAGTATACCTGCAAGATTGGATTTTATAAGAAAATACGATTTACTTGACACGGATGCACTACTTAAATTTGGTGTTGGCCATACATATAAACAACGCGATTATGAAATCCTGCTTTTCGATATGCAGTTTTTTGGAACCCAAGCAGCGTGGAGCGGCCCTTATGCTGATCATGTCCTGTTAGATGATAATTTATATCCCAGCGGTAATATTTACTACTCTTCAGGAAACCCTGAACCCAACCCCAACGCCTATGAATCAAATGTGCATAACACCGGATTATACCTGTCAAACGAATTAACACTTTTCGAAAACCTCAAAACGATTTTAGGAGTACGGGCAGAAAACTATGTGCAACGGCACACCGGCAGGGATCAGACATATGCCAGTGGGGATGAACAAAACGGGCATAACCTTGAAAATGAAAAGGTGCTGGAATCACTCGATTTTTACCCTTCGGTAAACTTTATATACTCCCTTAAGACAAACCAGAACATCAGGACTTCTTATTCAAAAACAATAGCCAGGGGTTCATTCAAAGAGGTTTCATATGCCCAGATTCTTGATCCCCTATCAAACCGGATATTTAACGGTAGTTTGTATACCTATAACAACTGGAATGGTATTTTAAAGGCAACACATATTGATAATTATGATTTCAGGTGGGAATTATTCATGCCGGGCGCCCAGATTTTTTCAGCGAGTGCATTCTATAAAACATTCACCAATCCCATTGAACTGGTAAGGATTCCCGAGCAACAAACAAGCACCGAGTATCAGCCACGCAATGTTGGTAATGGTGAACTTTATGGTGTGGAGCTGGAGTTCAGAAAAAACTTTGGATTTATATCTTTCGCGATGGAAAACTTTTCTTTAAGCGGTAATTTCGCATATATTTCATCAAGAATTGACATGTCGGATGCGGAGTATAATTCAAGGAAAAGCTATGAGAAAACAGGGGAGAAGATCAGTAACTACCGGGTAATGGCAGGACAGGCCCCTTACTTGGTAAACATGGGTTTTAGTTATAACAATAATGAAATTGGTATGGACGCCGGATTGTTTTATAATGTGAAAGGGCCGGTTCTTTATATCGTGGGCGGAGGTCTTTTCCCCGACATTTATAACCAATCTTTTCACAGCTTAGATTTTAGCGTAAGTAAAAGCATTGGTGAATACCTGGCAATAGATTTTAAAGCTTCAAACATATTAAACGACCGCCATGAACAGGTTTACAAATCGTATAAAGCTGAAGATCAGCCTTTCGATATGTATAGCCCCGGCAGGTCATTCAGCCTGGGGGCAAGTATGAATTTTTAACAGTTCAAGGTATTCCCGGGCAAAAGCCGGATACTTGCTTTCATTCAAGGAATAAAATCAATATCAATTGCTTCAATAATAACCATTGCAAAAGCCGGATACTTGCTTTCATTCAAGCCATTCTCAATTAGCCTGCTTTGCCTTTCCTAATTGATGCAGGCACTGCACATCATTTTCTAAAAGTTAATGTAATCGAAATCCCCGCGGTTTCGTGCTGTAATAGTTTACAAAATAGTTGAATACCTTAATAGCTAACAAATTGATACAAGGTAATCCTATAAAAAAATTGTTACTTTTGCTTTCCTTGATAAGGGCTAGGAATTTTCATGGTAAAATTCAACACGGGAAAAGCCCGTTTAAAAAAACAGGCTCAATTTTCATTTTAAGGTTCACTTGCGGAAACATTGAAACCAATAATAATTAAACCCTATGGAACAGAAAAAAATTATCACCTTCGGGGAAGTCATGTTGCGATTGGCAACACCCGGTTACCTGCGATTCTCTCAGTCAGACGCGTTTGAAGCCACCTACGGGGGAGGAGAAGCCAATGTCGCTGACTCCTCCGCCAATTTGTGATTAACAGCGGCATTAGATACCCGTGTACCGGAAAACGATATTGGAGATGCCTGTATCATGTACCTCAGAAAACAAGGTATAGATACCAGCAAAATAATCCGGGGCGGGGAACGGCTGGGCGTGTATTTTCTTGAGACCGGAGCCGTAAGCAGGGGAAGCCAAGTGGTTTATGACAGGGGCCATTCAGCCATCGTGGAAATTAAACCGGGAATGATTGACTGAAAAGAGGTATTCAAGGAAGCCCGGTGGTTTCACTGGACAGGCATTACCCCGGCCATTTCACAAGCCGCGGCCGATGAATGCAGGAAAGCCATTAAAAAGGCAAATGATCTGGGTATTACGGTAAGCTGCGACTTGAATTACCGGAAAAAACTTTAGAATTGCGGTAAATCAGCCCGGGAAGTTATGCCGGAACTGGTTGGCGGTACCGACATCATACTGGGTAATGAAGAAGATGCTTACATGTCGCTCGGAATTAAACCCGAGGGGGTTGATGTAAACAAAGGAGAAGTTAAGGCAAAAGCCTATAAATCAGTATCCAAACAAATAATGGAAAGGTTTCCCAACGCGAAAAAGGTAATAACCACCCGCAAGGGTTCAGTAAACGCGAGTCATAATACCTGGTCGGGCGTGCTATGGAACGTAAAAAAACTGCATAAATCCCCAGTCTATCAAATAACGCATATCGTGGACCTTGACGGGGGCGGTGATGCCTTCAAATGAAATTGCCATTTGAGAATAACCGGTTTTTGGAAATCCCGGGCTCGTGGACCAGGAAAAAGCATATAAAAGAACCATACAGGGATTATATGATGAGGCCGCCTTATGACCAGGAAAGAAAAACCAACAGGGATATTGAAGTCGCACCCGCTTTTTTGTAGCTTAAATTCGGGGATATATGATGGGCATTCAATTTGCCCAAACATCTCCTATAAAAATGATGTTATTATAAAGATTGAACCAGGAAAAATATAGTCATGTTATGGAACAACCACCCATATATCTTTTAGGAATAAAAATACAGGAACCTGTCACAACTTTTACAGACCTTATTGTTTCAGCCGTGTGTTTTTATGCTTTTTATAGAATGCAAAAGCACAATCAAAAAGAAAAAGTCTTTATTTATTTAAAATATTATTTTCTCACCATGGGAATAGCCACAACTTTCGGTGGTTTAGCAGGACATGGCTTTCTTTATCTTCTCTCTTTTCCATGGAAACTACCGGGTTGGATCACAAGCATGTTTTCCATTATGCTTTTAGAAAGGGCTTCCATTGAACATCTGCGCCCCCTGATATCCAAACGGGTCGCCAATACGTTCCGGGTGGTAAATACCATAGAACTGCTTACATTTATGACCATTGCCCTTATTACCCTTGATTTTAAATACGTGGAAATTCATTCGGGTTACGGACTCATGGTGGTTGTTTTGCCCTTACAACTTTATATATTTCTGAAGACCAAAAACAACGGAAGCAATTTTTTCCTCCTTGGCGTGTTTTTTGCTGCTGTTTCCGCAATGATTTATATGAACGAATTGGGTTTACATGCTTACTTTAATCACTATGACATCAGTCACATTTTCATGGCCATTGCTGCCTATTATTTTTATTTAGGTGCCCTTAAGCTTGAAATTATTGATCTGCAAAAAATCACTGTAAAAACCATCAAGGAAGCACTGAGCATTAGCAACCAATATAAAAAATAATTTGTTTTATTTTCCTGAATAAGCATCAATAAAATATGATTCAATTTCCTGAATAATCTGTCATGATAGCTTTACAAAATATTACGTTAACCTTTGGTGATCGCATTCTGTTTGATGATATCTCTTTCCTTATTGATGTACGGGACAGGATTGGACTTGTGGGCAATAATGGCGAGGGAAAATCCACCTTATTGAAACTTATCCTCCACGAGCAAAAACCTACGGAAGGCAGCATTGAAGTCCCGGCCAATATTAGAATCGGATATTTGCCTCAGCATATGGTGATTCATGACAATACCACTGTATATAAAGAAGTTTATAAAGCCTTTTATGAAATAAGAGAACTCAATGAACGGTTTCACCAAATTAATGAAGAACTGGAAACCAGAAAAGATTATGAAAGCGATTCCTACGGGAAGCTTCTGGATGAATTAAATCATGTAAGCGATCAACTGGCCTTACAGGAAGCTGAGAAAGTCGATGAAAAAATAGAAAAAACCTTATATGGACTTGGATTTGTGAAAAAAGATTTAGATCAGCCTACCCAGAATTTCAGCGGAGGCTGGAGAATGCGAATAGAATTGGCAAAAATCCTGCTGCAAAACCCTGATGCTTTATTGCTTGATGAGCCTACCAATCACCTGGACATAGAATCCATTCAATGGCTGGAAGATTATCTTCAGGATTTCAGCGGTGCCATCGTATTGATATCTCATGACCGCAGGTTCCTGGATAACATTATAAAACGTACGATTGAAATATCATTAGGCAACATATACGATTACAAAGTATCCTACTCAAAATTTGTTCATCTGCAGGCTGAGAGAATCGAACAGCAAAAAGCCGCCTATAAGAACCAACAGAAAACCATAGCTGAAAACCAGCGGTTTATAGAACGATTTCGTTACAAGGCCACGAAAGCATCTCAGGTGCAATCCAGGATCAAGCAAATGGAAAAAATGGATAAAATTCAAATTGATGAGAAGGATTATTCCAGGATAAATATTCGTTTTCAGCCCCCTCCCCGTTCCGGTACCATCGCTATTGAAACCAAAGGTTTATCGAAAAGTTATGGGTATAAGCAGGTGCTTCAGAATGTGGATTTCATTGCAGAAAGAGGAGAAAGAATAGCTTTTGTAGGCAAAAACGGAGAAGGCAAATCCACTTTCATTAAGATGATTAATAATGAAATTGACTTCACGGGAAAGATTAAACACGGACACAACCTCAGGATTGGATATTTTGCTCAAAACCAGGACGAACTGCTGGATGAATCCAAAACAGTATTCGAAACCATTCATGAAGTCACTACGGATGAGATGCAGAACAATGTGCGGGATATACTCGGAGCTTTTCTGTTCAGCGGAGAAGAAATAGATAAAAAAGTAAAAGTATTATCCGGGGGAGAACGTTCAAGACTGGCCATCATTAAACTTTTGCTAAAACCATATAACCTTTTGATCCTCGACGAGCCAACCAATCACCTGGATATGCGGTCAAAAGATATTCTTAAAAACGCTTTATCGGAGTACCAGGGAACTGTCATTGTTGTATCCCACGACAGGGAATTCCTGGATGGTTTTGCGCAAAAAATTTATGAATTCAAAAATAAGAAAATCAAGGAATTCATTGGAAGCATCAATGACTTCCTGAATAAAAAAAAGAGACTGTATGCCATAGGGGTTGGAATGAAGTCCCGGCAAACACCCAAAAAAGAGGATATCAAATCCGAAAAAACGAATGATATCAATAAAAACAAGCAGGAACATGAACAACAAAAGAAATATGACCGCCAAAAACGGCAGTTGGAAAACAAAATCAAAAACACGGAAAAAAACATTGAAAAGCTTGAAGAAGCCCTTGAAATATTAAATCAGCAAATGCAGCAACCTGAAAAGCATAATGACCTTAATGCCGGAAATATTTATGAAAAGCTACAGGCAAATGGAAGTCATTTTTACATCTCCGAAGATAAAAGCATTTATGAAAAATACGAAGAGCTCAAAAAACAACTCGAGAATGAGATGAAAACCTGGGAAATGCTTAACCTGGAATTGGAAGAATTATAAACCGGCTTTTTGTTTTATTCTTCATAAACGCCTCACTCAATAAAATGCACAAAAACATATAAATTGAGTTTCGGGTACGTTGAAAGCAAATGAGTTTGCAAATTCATTAAAAGTAAACAAGCCTGCAAGTTCACTGAAAGCAAAAAACCATAATAAAAATCAAATTATTTCAAGTTAAACCCTCTAAAAACAAGGGTAATTAATATAAAAAATATTTTTTATCGTAATTACTTGCTTTTTATAGGGGTATTATTATATTTGCAATAATTCTTAAAACCTAACCTAAAAAAAAATGGCAGTAATACGATTTAATGCACTAGATGAATTATTTAACAGGAAGCCTATGGATATTGATTATCCCAAAGAAAAAACCTCAGAATACTTTGGCATCAATGTTTTCGATAAAAACACCATGCAACGGTATCTTTCCAAAGAAGCGTTCATGGAGTTGAATGAAAGCATAGAAAAAGGGAAAACGATAGATATACATTTAGCCGATCAGGTGGCGGCAGGCATGAAAGCCTGGGCCATGGAGCGCGGCGCAACGCATTACACCCACTGGTTTCACCCTTTGACAGACGGTACCGCTGAAAAACATGATGCATTTATTGAACCCAATGAATTCGGAGGGGTGGTAGAAAAGTTTTCAGGAAAACTGCTCGCGCAGCAAGAACCTGATGCATCAAGCTTTCCAAGCGGCGGATTAAGAAACACTTTTGAAGCCAGGGGATACACAGCCTGGGATCCCACTTCACCCGCTTTTATTGTGGGCAACACGCTGAGCATTCCAACCATTTTTATTTCTTATACGGGGGAGGCCCTTGATCATAAAACACCCTTATTAAAAGCATTAAATGCCATTGACAAAGCTGCGGTAGATGTAGCCCAGTATTTTGACCGTCATGTGACAAAAGTAATATCCACCCTTGGCTGGGAGCAGGAATATTTTTTAATCGATGAAGCTTTATACAATGCGCGGCCGGACCTGGTTTTATGCGGCCGGACCTTAATGGGGCATTCTTCTGCGAAGGATCAGCAGCTTTCAGACCATTATTTTGGTTCTATTCCGGAAAGGGTTTCTGCTTTTATGCATGATTTCGAAACGGAAGCCTATAAGCTCGGGATTCCTGTGAAGACCAGGCATAATGAAGTGGCTCCAAATCAGTATGAATGTGCCCCAATCTTTGAAGAATGCAATCTGGCTGTAGACCATAACCTGCTTGTCATGGATATTATGGAAAAAGTAGCCAGGAGACATAAATTCCGGGCCATATTCCATGAAAAACCTTTTAGCGGTATCAATGGAAGCGGAAAACATAATAACTGGTCATTGATGACTGATACGGGGACAAATCTACTGGCCCCGGGTAAGAACCCAAAATCAAACATGCGGTTTTTGACATTCCTGGTAAACACCATCAAAGCTGTTTACGAACACAGCGATCTCTTGCGGTCCAGCATAGCTTCTGCCACCAATGCACACCGGATGGGGGCCAATGAAGCACCCCCTGCCATCATGTCCGTTTTTGTGGGCGCACAAATCACCAAAATGTTAAATGAAATTGAAGAAAAGGTAACCAGCCGGAAAATGACCCCGGATGAAAAAACTGAGTTAAAGCTCGATATCGGAAAGATTCCACAAATCCTGCTTGATAATACGGACCGTAACCGGACTTCTCCTTTTGCATTTACAGGTAATCGTTTTGAGTTCAGGGCAGTGGGCAGTGCAGAAAATATCTCCACTCCCATGATTGCATTAAATGCAGCTGTCGCCCAGCAATTGAAGAAATTCAAAGTGGAAGTAGATCAACTTATTGATAACCAAGGGGTGAAAAAGGATGAAGCCATATTCCAGGTGCTGAGACAATATATTATTGATTCTAAAAAGGTTCGCTTTGAGGGGGATAATTACAGCGATGAATGGGTCAAAGAAGCCGAAAAAAGAGGCCTGACCAATATTACCAATGTGCCCGAAGCTTACAAGGCTTATTTTTCTGAGAAAACCATCAAACTGTTTGATGAGCTGAATATATTTACAAAGAATGAGCTTACCGGCAGAACCGGCGTGAGACTGGAAACTTATACCAAAAAAATCCAGATCGAAGCCCGGGTTTTAGGAGATCTGGCCATCAATCATATCGTTCCGATTGGTATAAAATACCAGACTGAACTCATTAACAATGTTAAAGGATTAAAAGACATCTTCACTGAGGATGAGTTTAATAAACTTGCAGGAGCGAGAAGAGATCTGATTAAAGAATTATCCACCCATATAACTGCCATAAAAGCTAAAGTAAACGACATGATTGAAGCCCGTAAAGTGGCTAACAAAATTGAAGATGAAATGGAAAAGGCTCAAAAATATGCATCCACCATACTTCCCTATCTGAATGATATCAGGTATCATATTGACAAGCTGGAACGGATTGTGAATGATCAATTATGGCCGCTGCCTAAATACAGGGAATTATTGTTTACCAGGTAAAGAATGTCCGTCTATAAAGTCGTGAAAGAATCTTTAATGAACGAGTGTCTGTTCAGAAATTGCCAAATGCAAGGCTTGCGAAGCCGCCAAAAACGGAGTTTACTAATCGTAAATGAGTATTTTGACGGCAAGCGTAACGCAGTTATTGACGTTTTCTTAGAGCCACTAATTAGTTCTGCAAGACCAGTTCATGTTTGGGCAAAGTGAAACTGAAGGTGGTGCCTTTATTCAATTCACTATCAACCCATATTTTTCCTCCGTTCTTTTCCACAAATTCCCTACATAAAAGCAGTCCCAGTCCGGATCCTTTTTCATGGGAAATACCCAGGGTAGTAAAATTGGTGTCTTCCTTAAATAGCTTCTTTTGATCTTTTTTGCTGATGCCAATTCCTGAATCCTTTACAGAAACAATAACATGACCATTGCGTTCCTGGGTGGAAATAAATATCTTGCCTTTTTCAGGAGTGTATTTTATGGCATTTGAAAGGAGGTTTCTTAACACGGTATTGGTTAACTCACTGTCCACACTAACATACAATTCCTTATTAACATCACATACAATTTTTATTCCCCGGTAATCAGCCACCGACTTAATCAATGCAATGTTTTCCTCAATGAGCTTCCTGAGCTCATTCCGCTGAGGCTTATAGTTGACCCGTTTCAATTGAGCCCTGGACCATTGCAAAAGATTGTCAATCAAATGAAATGAATTCTTTGCTGATTCATCAATGGACTTAATGGCTTTCTGGAGTTTATCCCTGTCCATCTTATCAAAATTTTTAGACAATACACCAGCGAGGTTTCTGAACCACCACAGAGGATTTCGAAGTTCATGCGCAATAATGGAGAAAAACTTGTCCTTTTCATAGTTGGCTGCGTTAAGCCTTTTGTTCAGTCTTTCAAGCTGATTGTTCTGCTCCAACACCTTATTGTTTAATTCCTGTAACTTTTTATTGGCCTTTTTCTTATTCACAAACCTGCTGTATAAAATGGCCATTAAACCAAAAACCAGAAGAAAGATAATGCCTGCCATGATTAGAATTCTGTTCTTTTGGGCAATCTGAAGATTCTGAATCTGGTTTTCTTTTCTCAACAATTCATTTTCCTTCTCTTTTTTTTCCATTTCATACTTCACCTTCAGCTCTGCAATATTTTTGGCCTTCTCCTGATTGATGAGCAAGTCTTTCGTTTTGAGGTATTCTTCATGATAATGCAGTGCTGGGGCATAGTCTTCCTTGTTCAGATAAATTTGATAAAGATAAAAGTAATTGTTCTTGACCACCTCCATTACTTTCTCTTCTGAAGCATGGGTTAAGCTGGATTGAAGATATTGAAGAGCTTTTTGATGCATGCCCATTTTATTATAGATGTTTCCAATATTATTCTTAGCGTAAACAATGCCTTTCACATAGCCCATTTCTTTTGCATTTCTCAGCGATTCCAAATAATAGGTCAACGCAGCCCGATGATTATTTTTCTTTTCAAGAATTTTACCAATTCCCCGCAATGATTTGGTAATTCCTTTTTTATAACTGACATTTTCGCAATAATTTAATGCCTTTCGGTAATACATCAGGGCACTGTCCAATTGTCCCAGATCTTCATATATTTGTCCGATGTTCTTTGATGATTTTCCCATGCCCTCCAAATAACCCATTTCGGTCCGTATTTTTAACGCCTTCTGATGATAGTTGAGCGACTCATCATGATTGCCAAACTTTAGGTATAAGTTTCCAAGGTGATTGCATGCGGTTCCCAAAATGATGTTATTATTCAAATTTTCTGAGATCTTGAGGGCATCTAAATAATAATGGAGGGCTTGCACATAATTTCCTTTTGTCTCATGATGTTTGCCAATATTGGTATAAATAAACGGGATAATTGCCTTATCAGTGGTTTTCCTGGCGATTTTCAATGCATTCTCAAAATAACTCAGGGCTTTGTTAAATTCTCCTTTGGTGTGATAATACTTTCCGGTATAATTGATGGCCAATGCTTTACCATGACTGTAATCTATGTCCTGACTAAGGGATAGCACTTTTAAAAACTTTTTAAGCGCCAAATCATATTGACCAAGGTTATATTTTATGATTCCCAGTTCATATAAATTTAATATGGCTCCTTTTTGGTTATTTATGGTTTGGTTGATCGCCATGGCCTTTTTTTGAAGAAAGATGGCAGAATCAATGTTGCCAAGATGAACCAGGGCTATACCATTTAAGTATAAGGATTTGGCCAGTGATAAGCTATCCATGGTGGTAACATTGGATGATCTAGCCTTGCTGATGCGGGACAGCGAATTATGTATATCAGAATAAAGGTATTTCTCAGCCAGGTTCAAAAGGGTATCTGCATCATTGACTTCATTGGCCTGGTCATTTCCAAAACACAAAAGGCCTGAAAAAAACATCAGTATATACCACATTGTTTTATATGCAGAGGAAGATGAAAGGTGCATAGTTAAAAAGGTTTTAGATTTCACAAATCATTCAATTAACCGGTGCTTTACGGCGTACCTTGCCAATTCGGTATTATTGGACAGGTTCATTTTCCTGAGAATGTTATTTCGATGGTTGCTGATGGTGTTTTTGCTGACGGATAGCGTTTCTGCGATGTCCGATTTTTTAATGCCCTGTGCCAGCATTCGCATAACCTGAAATTCTCGGTCGGTAAGACTTTCATGCGGATTCGGAAGCTCTTTTTGCGGACTGTTCAGCGAATTCATCAGCAATTCAGCTTGAAACGGGGTATAATAGTTTTTGCCTTTGGCGACATATTTAACCGCCTTAATCAATTCTTCAGGATTGGTTTCTTTGTTGATGTATGCTGAAGCACCGCTTTGAAACAAGCGTACAGCAAACTTATCTTCAGGATTCATTGAAAAGATAACCACCGGTAAATGGGGTTTTTCCAGTTTAAGATCCTTCAATACATCAATACCATCTTTGCCGGGCATAGAGATATCAAGAATAACGACATCATAATCCTTTTCTCTTACTTTATTCAGTAGTTCATTGCCCCGTCCTACTTCATCGATAATCTCCAATGACGGATCATTGTCAAAAATTAATTGTAAACCGGTTCTTACAACTGCATGATCATCCGCCACAATTACCTTAATCATATTGATATAGCATATTAAATTTTTCGATTTAAAAATAAGAATATCAGCATAATAAGACTTAAACTCTAAGTTAATTAAATATTAAATTTCATAATATCTTACTATTTAGATATTTAGAAGGATTATAGTCATTTTTACTATTAAAATTTGATCACTGTGACTATTGTGATAATTTTCTTCATGGATTAATATTGCAGCATATTTAAAAACCAAAAAATTTATAATCATGAGAAGAAAATTACAAACTTTAGCAATTTTAATGCTTGGGATGGCTTTTATGGTCAATGCCCAGGTAACAAGACTGGAAATTCCCATTGTCAAAAATGGTACACAGATTTCTGATACAATATTTGTAGAAGATGAGAATGGAGAAGATGTTTTTCATTCAGTGGTTACTTTTGATCTTTCATCAGATGATGCAGAAGAAATTAAAAATGTATTGGATGAAACCCATGAAATTGATGATCTGAATGATGATGATTTGGATTTGGGCTGGGAAGGTGAAGCGGATGATAACAACATCGTAAATGTGGGATTAAGGTTTCAAAATGTAGAAATCCCCAAAGGGGCTAAAATTATACGTTCTTATGTACGTGTAGTTTCCCATGAAGTAAAAACCGTTGATGATGATGCAAACATTAAAATCTATGGAGAAGCTTCTGATAATGCTGAAACTTTTACGGAAGATGCTTTAATCACCGACAGAAATAAAACAAATGCTGTCATTGACTGGAAGGCCGATCAGCCATGGGGTTTATGGACTGTTGAATATACCCCGGATATTTCTGAAATCGTTCAGGAAATTGTTGACAGAGGCGGATGGACTTCAGGAAATTCCCTTGCTTTAATCATGGAAGGCGAAAACCAGGGTCCTTCTGAATATGAAAATAAAAGGGAATTTGAAGCTTTTGAAAACATTTCCGATCCGGAAGATGGCGGTGATGGACAGCATCATCCTGACAGGGTGCCCAGGCTGATAGTATATTTTACTACCGAAGATGTGGATGTGGAAATGACCAATGTTTCCATTGTTAAAAATGGAACCCAAATTACTGACACCATTTATGCTGAGGATGAAAATGGAGAAGATGTTTTTCATTCGGTTGTAACTTTTAATCTGTCATCGGATGACGCTGAAGAAATTAAAAATGTATTGGATGATACCCATGAAATAGATGATCTGAATGATGATGATTTGGATTTAGGCTGGGAAGGCGAAGCGGATGATAACAATGTAGTAAATGTTGGACTAAGGTTTCAGAACATCAATATTCCCAAAGATGCGACTATTTATTCAGCTTACGTTGAAATGGTATCGCATGAAGTAAAAACCGTTGATGATGTTGCCAATATCAAAATTTACGGTGAGGCATCAGCCAATGCAGAAACATTCACAGAGGAAATATTTTCAACCAGGCCTAAAGTGGAAACATCTGTTGAATGGATAGCAGATCAACCATGGGGATTATGGACTGTTGAAAGAACACCGGATATTGCTGGTATCCTTCAGGATATTGTCAATCAGGAAGGTTGGGCTTCTGGAAATGCACTTGCTTTAATCATGGAAGGGGAAAACCAGGGTCCTTCTGAATATGAAAACAAAAGGGAATTTGAAGCTTTTGAAAATATATCTGACCCGGAAGATGGCGGTGACGGGCAACACCATCCAGACAGAGTACCAAAATTGGTAGTGTATTATAGTGCTGGAGAATCAACTTCCATAAGCAGCTTTACGAGTTCTGTCAGCACGATTGATGTCTATCCCAATCCTGCCGCATACGGGGAATTAAATGTTGCATTGCAATCCGTTGAAAATGCTCAAATTGATATTTATAACCTGGCAGGAAAGTTGATTTATTCTGCTCACACCAACCCAACTCAGAAAGTTAATACATTAGATGTAAGCAATTTCAAAACCGGTTTCTATTTTATTAAAGTAACCCAAAGCAATACAGTTTATAGCCAAAAGGTATTAATTAAATAAACCCATGCAAGATTCCACCTGCTGCTATGGTAGGTGGAATCTCTTTTTATTTAATCCTTTCATTTTCATTGTAGTCGATATTTTTTAAATAAACTTTATGAAAATTAACTATCACCAAGTAAAGCTTTTAATAGTTTTTGGTTTATTTTTCATCTATAATTTGACAACAGCTCAAATTTCCTATACAGCCAAGGGAAAGGTATTGGATGCGCAAACCAATGAACCATTACCCGGGGCAACTGTTCAGTTACAAGGCAATGGAAAAGGAACTGTGACTAATCTGGATGGTCAATTCATCCTTGATAAAATATCACAAAAAAAAGCTACACTACTTATTTCTTATATAAGCTACCAGCCTGCAGCAATAGAATGTGACTTCTCAAATCAAAGAACCCTTATCTATACCATTAAATTAAATCCATCCACAACTAAGCTGGAACAAGTGGAAGTAAGGGGCCAAGCCCGGGGCCAAGTAAAAGCGATGATTGAACAAAAAAAGGCCATCAATATAAAAAATGTGGTTTCATCGGAGCAAATTGAAAAGTTCCCTGATGTTAATGCCGCAGAAGCCATGCAGCGTATTCCTGGTATTACCATTCAAAGGGAACAAGGTGAAGGAAAATATATACAATTACGAGGTACTCCTCCCGAACTGACAAATTTCAATATCAACGGCGAACAAATACCGTCTCCCGAGGGTGAAGTCAGGTACGTTGGAATGGATATCATTTCTGCCGATCAAATTGAAACCATTGAAGTCACCAAAGTTTTAACACCCGATATGGATGCTGATGGAATTGGTGGTAATGTTAATATTGTAACAAAAAAAGCAACCGATCAGGAACCTGAAATAAATGCCTCACTGGCTGCAGGTTATGGAAACTTAAGACAAAGTGATAATTATCAGTTGCAGTTTTCTTACGGTCAGCGATATGGAAATTTTGGATTCAAAGCAAATGGAAGTTATTACATTAATAACCAAGGGGCTGATAATATGGAATTTGAATTTGCTAAAGGTCCATTTTGGGGAAGTACTGATGAGGGTATAGACAATTATCATGTCCAATACAGAGAAGTTCAGTTAAGACATTATGAAACCACGCGGAAAAGAACAGGTTTAAGTGCTACATTAGACTATCAAATAGGAAATCATAGTACCATATATTTACGTGGAATGTTTAATCGTTTTATAGATGATGAAGTTCGAAGAAGGTTGATATACCCATTGGATGATGCATTAAGTATGCAAACTTATTTATATGGGGATGTTGAGCGAGATGTGAAAGACAGGGAAAAAATTCAGGAAGTAAACAGCATTAATTTAGGAGGGGAGCATAAATTTAGCTTATTATCACTGGATTATGAAGGAGCATATTCGGCAGCAACCGAAAATCAGCCAGACAGGATGGAAGCTATTTTCGATAGTCCTGGTCATGGAATAAACATAAAATTCAATCTGGATGACCCGGATTGGCCGGTAGCAAATTTTATTGATACTATTGGCAGAAACCATGCTTTAAATTATGAAGAATATAAATTAGATGAACTTACATTTGAAAATTCAGTCATTGAAGATAATAATTTAACCTTCAAATTAAATGTTAAAATACCTTATAGCTTTGGATTCAGTCACCAGGGTTTTTTCAAAATTGGCGGTAAAACACGTTTAAAAGAAAAAACAAGGGATGTTAAGGTTCGGGAATATGGAGCCTACTATGTAAACTCTTATTCATACCCCGACAAAACACCACCCATGAATTTATTAACTGTGGATGATGGTTTTCATGTTACTGACTTTTTGGATAGAGGATATGAACTTGATCACATGGTTTCTCCATCCCTGCTGAGAGATTTTTATGAAAAATATCCGCATCATTTTGTGTATGACAGACATTCCACAGCCACAAATACTTCTGGTGAAGATTATACCGCCAACGAAGAAATTTATGCTTTTTACGGCATGGTAAAACATGATTGGAATGATTTAATGTTCTCTGGTGGAGTGCGCTATGAAAAAACTTTAATTGACTATCAGGGAATCAGAGTAATAAAAAATCATGCCAATAAATTCGAGGGACTTGATACGCTCACGGATAAGAGAACACATGAATTTATTCTCCCCATGTTTCAATTTAAATATACGATTAGTAATGATTTTAATGTCCGTCTGGGATATACTTATTCTTATTCCAGGCCAAATTTTGAAGACGTACTTCCTTACAGGGATGACAAAGGAAGAGACGAAGTAAAATATGGAAATCCTGATCTTGAATATCCAAAATCAATGAATGTTGACCTGCTTATAGAAAGATATTTAAGGGACGGAGGCATCCTTTCAGGTGGTGTGTTTTATAAAAATATTGATGATTTTGTTTTCTATTATAACCGGTTTGCCCATGAAGGAGAAGATCCAAGTGCATTTGGACTAATGCATATTGAAAAAGCTGAGAATGGAAATGAAGCATTTGTTTACGGGGCTGAACTGCAAAGTCAGTTTAAGTTGTTTTTTCTTCCAGGTTTTCTCGGAGATTTTGGTTTGTTTATGAATTACACCTATACTCACTCAAGAGCACTGATAAACAAAAGATTTCCTGCCAATGATTTTAATGCCATAATAAGATTTGGAGAAGAAACTTCTTTTGGATCTGAAACTGAAGAAGAAGAACTGACTTTGCCTGGTCAGGCAAGACATACCTCCAATTTAGCGTTTTTCTATGATTCAAAGAAAATATATGCAAAGATTTCTGCCAATTATCATGATGCATTTTTAGATGTTTTAGGAGCTGACAGTGACCTGGACATCTATTATGATGAAGCCTGGCATTTTGATTTTACAGCAAACTATTCCATTTCTGAAAATTTAAAAATATTTACTGACTTTAGAAACTTATCCAACGCACCATTAAAATATTATATGGGCAAACCTGACCGTGTGGCTCAGCAAGAGTTTTATTCATGGACAGGAAGATTAGGACTTAAATTAAACTTCTAAAAAACTTGAAAAATGATGAAACCTCCATGATTAAGCACTAATCACATACAAGCATGATTACTCCCTTTGGTCGTGAGATCGCTGCGCTAAGTTATTCATGGATGTTCCATCTGACAACCGAGCTTGCAAGCTCGACGAAGTCAATTAAAAATAAATTATAAACACATGAAATTTTAACAGATATGAACAAACAATTAATTAATAGAAACCAATTATTTCTTTTTATTTCTGGATTATCCTTCCTGGTTGCCTGTAACAATGTTGAAGAACCTGAAAAGATGGATAACAACATTACATTGAAAGTAACAGCAGATGCGGAAACGGAACCAGTTCCTTCCAAAGAAGGAGAAGATGCTGCTGATGATCCGGCCATTTGGATTCATCCTGAAGATGCCGCAAAAAGTACCATCATCGGCACCAATAAAAAGGACGGACTGGCTGTGTATGATCTGAATGGAAAAGAGATTCATTATTATTCTGTCGGAAACATCAATAATGCGGATGTAAGATATGGTTTTCCGCTTGGCAAAGATAGCATCGATATTGTTGGTGGTTCTAACCGTTCTGATAATTCCATTTTAATCATGAAAATCAACAAAAGAACCGGTGCCCTTGAAGAAGTGGCCGCCAGAGATTTCATATCCGATGTTAAGGAGGTATATGGGTTCTGCATGTATCACAGTCCGGTTACCGGCAAATACTACGCCATCGCTAATGGCAAGGAAGGAGAAGTGGAGCAGTGGGAACTTATGGCTACCAATAATCAAAAAATTGATCTGAAAAAAATCAGGGTTTTTAATCTTGAAAGTCAGCCTGAAGGCATGGTTGCCGATGATGAAAAAGCAGACCTCTATATTGGAGAAGAAATGAAAGGAATATGGAAATACTCCGCTGAACCTGATAGCGGAAACGTTGGAGAATTCGTGGCCCTCTCCGATACCTCCAATCAAAACATTGAATATGATGTGGAAGGACTAACCATCTACTATGCCAGTGCTGGAAAAGGATATCTGATCGCTTCCAGTCAGGGTAACTACAGTTATGCCGTGTTTTCAAGGGAAGGAGACAATGAATACATTGCCAGTTTCAGGATTAAAGACGGGTTGATCGATGGTGCGGAAGAAACCGACGGACTGGATGTGACCAATTATAACCTTGGACTGAAATTTCCAAACGGCCTACTGGTCGTGCAGGATGGGTTTAATTATGAAAATGATTCACTCGCTAATCAAAACTTTAAGCTGGTATCCTGGGATAAAGTGGCTAAACTGACTGAACCAAACTTAATAGTGGACAATAACTATCAATTTCTTCGATAACATATTCTTCTGCCCCCCAAAAAAAACCACGAAAACTAAGAATTCGTGGTTTTTATGTTATTATTATTAAACCATAGATCTTTATAAATCAATTATTTCACTGCTATCTTTTTCAAGATTCTATGTTTGTTTATGGTAATTACACAAAGATACAATCCATTTTTTAAATTATAGTCTTCTTTGCGGATTATAACTTCATGGTTTCCTTCTGAAAAAAGTTGATCCAATACTGTACCTACCCCATTCCCTGTCACATCAAACAATTCCAACTTTAATCGCGCCGGTTTATCCAGCTCAATGGGAATAATCGTAAACTCATCAAAAGGATTCGGATAATTATCGCCTACTTTCAAGGGATGCTTATCAGAGATAATATCCGTGCCCTCCTCGTTAGTCCGTAATGAAACCACAGCTGTTCCTTTTGCTCTGAATTTTCTGTCATAACCAGGATGATAGGTCACATAAAAATCAGTTATCAATTCACCGGTATTTTGCTTCCAGACAACAAATTCCAGGGCATTGCCCTCAGCGAACCCGTCTTTATTGTTGGTTAAAGGATCATCCTGGGTAATGGGAATAAAAAATCCTGATGAGTAATCATTCATTTTATATATACCAACACAAACATTTCCGTCAAAAACACCTATTTCATCTCCTGGTTCCAGTGGGTTTCCACCCAGGCTTAAGGACTTTACAAACACATTCATGTGGTTATATCCGTTGCCTTTCCATGATGGTTTAAAATATTCATAGGATTTAT
>CAYFUP010000031.1:0-20642 GCA_964346235.1 uncultured Bacteroidales bacterium
TTCACCTGAGGTTTTATTCTTCCTCTGCCTGAAGTGTTTTTGGGAGCTTCCAGCCTGGCATTCTATTCTTCTCGCAGGACAGCATTGTGGGCTTCCAGCCTGAAATTCTATTCTTCCTCATCCTGGGCAGCCTCGTGTTCTTTCAGCAGTTTTTCCTGAATTTCTCCAGGTACCTGGGCATATTCGGAGAATTTCATGTTGTACATCGCCCTGCCGTTGGTAATGGAACTTAAAGAAGTGGAATATTTTCCCATCTCAGCCAGGGGCACTTTGGCGGTTATCTTTTCAAATCCTTTTTCACTGCTCATTCCCTGAACGACCGCTCTTCGGCCCTGCAAGTCGCTCATCACATCCCCCATCCTGTCGCTGGGAACAAGAACTTCCACCATGTATATGGGTTCCATGATTTTCGGCCCGGCGTTTTTAAAGGCAATCTGAAAGGCATTCCGTCCGGCCAGCTTAAAAGATATTTCATTGGAATCCACGGGGTGCATCTTTCCGTCATATATGGCAACCCGAATATCCCGGGCATACGAACCGGTTAAAGGACCGTTCTCCATTTTTTCCATGATCCCTTTTACAATCGCAGGATGAAAACGCGTGTCGATGGATCCGCCAACAATACAATTATAAAATATCAGCTTTCCGCCCCATTCCAAATCATATTGCTGTTTATCGCGAACAGAAACCTTTATCTCTTTGCCGTTAACTTTATAGACCGTCGGATCGGGCATTCCTTCCTTATAGGGTTCAATCACCATATGAACCTCCCCAAACTGTCCGGCACCACCCGATTGCTTTTTATGCCTGTAATCCGCCTGAGATATCTTGGTGATGGTTTCCCGGTAAGGAATTTTTGGATCAATAAACTGGGTTTCAATTTTATAAATATTGTCCAAATGCCATTTGAGAATGTTCAGGTGATATTCCCCCTGTCCGTGAATAAGAATTTGTTTCAGTTCCTTGGAATATTCAATGATGATGGTCGGATCACTTTCATGCATCCTGGTCAGGGCTTCACTCATTTTTTCCTCATCCCCTTCACTCAATGGCTTAATGGCTGTCCGGTACTTGGGTTCGGGAAACTGAACAGGCGGAAGCTCCGTGGATATATCCTGACTTGTTAAGGTATGGTTGGATTTTGTGTTTTTAAGTTTTACAGCTGCCCCTATGTCCCCGGCTATAAGCTTAGGTACTTTTGTCCGGTTTTTCCCGGCTGCCACATAAATTTGCGAGAAACGTTCCTTGGTCTGTGTATTATTATTGGTTAAATCCATGCCTTCGGACACTTCCCCGGAGATAACCTTGAAATAGTTGATTTCTCCTATATGCGATTCAAAGGTCGTTTTAAAAACATACAAGGTGGTCTTGCCGCTGGGATCAATGTTGACTTCATTATCCTCTGCATCCCTGAGGGATTTATTCATGTGGGGTGCAGGTAAAGCATTCCCGATAAATTCCATTAAGCGGTCAACACCAACATTTTTTTTAGATGAAGTACAAAACACCGGAAACATGTCCCTGTTCAGGATACCATGCATGATGCCTTTTCTCATCTCTTCCTCATCCAGTGATTCTTTTTCAAAAAATAATTCCATTAATTCTTCATCATTTTCAGCGGCCTTTTCCACCAGCTCATTGTGCAGCTGATCAGCCCTTTCTTTCTGATCATCAGGAATATCCAATACTTCCGGCTTGCCACTGTCATCATGATACTTTAACATTTTCATCGTGATCAGATCAATGACGGCATTGAACTCCAGACCGGGATCGACGGGATATTGCGCCAGAATGACCTTGCTCCCGAAACTTTGATTGACGGACTCCATGGTTTTTTCAAAATTTGACTTGTCATGATCCAGGTGGTTGATGACCAGAATGCAGGGTTTCTCATTTCTTTCAAGAAACCTGGAATGTATTTCCGTACCAACTTCTACTCCATTGGTCGCATTGATAAGCATCACACCTGTATCTGCCGGATTTAAAGCGGAGACCACTCCCCCGATAAAATCATCCAGTCCGGGGGCATCAATGATGTTGATTTTTTTATTGGCATATTCCGTATAAAGCACCGAAGAAAATACTGAATTGCTATTTTCATGCTCCACCTCATTATAATCAGAAACCGTGTTCTTATTTTCAACATGTCCAACCCGGTTTGTAACGCCGCCATTATAAAGCATTAACTCTGCCAGCGTTGTCTTGCCTGAGCCCGAATTTCCCAGTAAAGCAATGTTCCTGATTTCTTCTGTATTATATGTCTTCATTCCCTGATATATTTAGTTTGTAATATTTAATTTAGAGTATTTTCACATATTTTAATATAGTCGCGACATAAACTACTTGTTACATTACGTTCGTTTTCTTATAATCACTTAACATGAATTTAAGGTTAAATAGTGAAACTAAGAAAACTAACCCATTATTTTAAGGTCGTTCTAAGAAGGCGCCAGGAACAAGGCATGCAAGCCTTAAGTGCCAGGAGTTTACTGGTCGTAAAATGACTGGAGCTTAAGGTGTGCATAACACAGTTGATGACGTTTTCTTAAAGCCATATGATAACCTTCATTTTTAAGAAGTACCAAAAATAATAATTTTTTAAAAACAACCAACGAATCATACCTTATTTAATCATATATAAAATGAGTTACTTTTATACCTTGTTGACTTTAATAAAATATTAATTTTCCGGTAAACCTATCTTACCTGTCATTATTTTCTTTTCATTTTATGCCATCAAACTTGAACATTTCAGCGATAAAAAATTAAAATGTTCATTCAAAAATAATTATATAGTATTCCTTCTGAAAATTATACACCATCCATGAAAATCTTTTAAATTAATCATTAATTGTTATTGATTTTTCAAAAAAAAGAATACCTTTGCACTCCCAATTGAAAAAATAAATTTTTGATTTATGCCAACAATTCAGCAACTTGTAAGGAAAGGCAGGAAAAAACAGGTAGAAAAGAAAAAAGCACCTGCACTGGATGCATGTCCCCAGAGACGGGGAGTATGCGTGAGGGTTTACACCACCACCCCCAAGAAACCAAACTCTGCCATGAGAAAGGTAGCACGTGTGCGTCTTACAAATGGTAAAGAAGTCAATGCATATATACCCGGCGAAGGACACAATCTTCAGGAACACTCGATTGTATTAATCCGGGGGGGCAGGGTTAAAGATTTACCTGGTGTGCGATATCACCTGGTTCGTGGTGCACTGGACGCTTCCGGGGTTGATGACAGAAAACAGCGTCGATCCAAATATGGAACCAAGCGACCGAAAAAATAATGAAGCAGACAATAACAAATATTTGTAGAATAAAAAAGTCAATCAGCTATGCAATAATATTTAATAAGGGTAAAAATAATTGTAAAAAAGCAGTTTGATAAAACATCAACGAATAGACAGATAAACATAAAGATAAATAAATAAAAGAAACCAGGCAACCATTTATAATTGACATCAGCATATGAGAAAGGCAAAGACAAGCAGAAAAACCATGCACTATGAGGATCCGAAATTTAATGATCCGTTGGTGACCAGGTTTGTTAATAGTTTAATGCTTCAGGGAAAGAAAAGCATTGCATATAATATTTTTTATGATGCCATGGATATCGTGGATGAAAAAATGAAAAACAATGAATTGTCTTCATTGGATGTTTGGAAAAAGGCCCTCGAAAATGTCACCCCAATGGTTGAAGTGAAAAGCCGCAGAATTGGTGGTGCTACATTTCAGGTGCCCATGGAAGTGCGCCCTGAAAGGAAAATTGCCATTAGCATGCGAAACATTATAAGGTTTGCCAGGGCAAGGGCAGGCAAAACGATGAGTGAAAAGCTGGCCGCTGAAATACTCGCTGCCTATAATGAAGAAGGAGGGGCATTTAAGAAAAAAGAAGAAATGCACCGGATGGCCGAAGCCAACAAAGCTTTTGCCCATTTTAGGTTTTAATAACCGGTCTGATAAAAAAGCAAACATAACCCCCAGGGTTAAATGAAATAAAAACTGGCCTTTCATTAGTAAAGCCGGTTTTTGAGTTTAAAGTGGATAAAATAAAAACTGGATTATAAAAGAAAAGGTTTTTCAAGGCGAATATGAACAAGAATCTGAAATATACGAGAAATATAGGCATCATGGCGCATATTGATGCGGGTAAAACAACCACTACTGAGCGGATTTTGTTTTACACCGGCATTACCCACAGAATGGGAGAAGTTCATGAGGGGGCTGCCGTGATGGACTGGATGGAACAGGAACAGGAAAGGGGAATTACCATCACATCTGCTGCAACAACAGCTTTCTGGAAATACAGGGACGAAGAATATAAAATCAATATCATCGATACCCCGGGTCACGTTGATTTTACGGTTGAGGTAGAAAGATCGCTCAGGGTGCTTGACGGTTCGATTGCTGTATTCTGTGCCGTGGGAGGTGTGGAACCGCAATCCGAAACAGTATGGCGTCAAGCCGATAAATACAAAGTTCCCAGGATGGCATTTATCAACAAAATGGACCGGGTAGGAGCTGATTTTTATGGGGTTGTTTCTCAGATTAAAGAGATCCTTAAAGCCAATGCCATACCCCTGCAGATTCCAATAGGTTCTGAAGACAACTTCAGGGGGGTGGTTGATCTAATTGAAAACAAAGCTGTTGTATGGTATGATGATGATAAGCTGGGAGCCAGCTACAAACTAGAAGATATACCCGAAGACCTGGCCGATGAAGCCGAAGAATGGAGAGGAAAACTGGTAGAAGCAGTAGCAGAATATGACGATGAGTTGCTGGAAAAATACTTTGAAGACCCTGATTCCATTACCAAAGATCAACTGCTGCATGTCATCAGAAAAGCTGTGATAGACCGTTCTATAACGCCCGTACTTTGTGGGTCAGCATTCAAAAACAAAGGGGTTCAGCGACTGCTGGATGCCGTGGCAGCTTTTCTCCCAAGTCCCCTGGAAGTAGGCAATATTAAAGGCATCGATCCGAAGACCGAGAAAGAAGCGGAGCGGCAAGCGGACGAGAACCAGCCTTTCTCCGCACTGGCTTTCAAAATTGCCACCGACCCTTATGTGGGCAGGTTGGCTTTTATCAGGGTTTACTCTGGTGTGTTAAAAGCCGGCGGTCATGTCTTAAACATGCGGACCGGCAAAAAAGAAAGAATTACCCGCCTTTACCAAATGCACTCCAATAAGCAAAATCCGAAAACTGAACTCGGTGCTGGTGAAATAGGTGCAGCAGTCGGATTTAAAAATATAAAAACAGGCGATACGCTTTGTGTGGAGAACAAGCCCATCATACTTGAATCCATGAAATTTCCCGAGCCCGTAATAGGCATAGCCATCGAACCTAAAACCCAGGCTGATGTGGATAAATTAGGAAATGCCCTTAACAAGCTGGCCGAAGAAGATCCCACCTTTACCGTAAAACATGATGAGGATAGCGGACAAACCATCATCTCAGGAATGGGAGAACTTCATATTGAAATAATCGTTGATCGCCTGAAAAGAGAATTTAAGGTAGAATGTAACAAAGGAGCTCCGCAGGTAGCCTATAAAGAAGCCATCACATCGACCGTTGAACATCAGGAAGTGTTCAAGAAACAAACCGGAGGTCGCGGAAAATATGCGGATATTCAATTCAAAATGTCTCCGGCGGATGATCATCAAAAAGGCCTTCAATTTGTCGATCAAATTAAAGGAGGAAATATCCCGAAAGAATATATTCCCGCTGTAGAGCAAGGATTCAAGGAAGCCCTGGCCAATGGAGTGCTGGCAGGATTTCCGGTGGATAATTTGAAGGTGGTACTATATGATGGTTCTTTCCATCCTGTGGATTCTGATTCCCTCTCATTTGAGATAGCTGCCAAACAAGGCTTTAAAGGAGCTTCCAAAAAAGCGAAAAAAGCATTGCTGGAGCCCATCATGAAAGTTGAAGTGGTCACTCCGGAAGAATACATGGGTGATATCATATCCGATTTCAATAAACGCCGTGGAAAAATAGAGGCCATGGAAGAAAAGGCAGGCGGAAGGGTCATCAAAGCCAAAGTACCCCTCGCCGAGCAGTTTGGTTATGTAACGGCACTAAGGACCATTTCTTCAGGAAGAGCTGCATCAAGCATGGAATTTTCGCATTATGATATTGTACCTGATGAAATTGCAAAAAGCATTATAGAAAAAACACATGGAAAAATTGAAATATCTTAATTTGATATAAGATGAGTCAAAAAATAAGAATAAAACTAAAGTCATACGACCACAACCTGGTTGACAAATCTGCAGAAAAGATTGTCAAAACCGTTAAATCTACAGGAGCTGTAGTAAGCGGACCAATACCGCTTCCAACCCATAAAAAGGTTTATACCGTTTTGCGTTCTCCTTTTGTTAACAAGAAATCTAGAGAACAATTTCAATTAAGTTCATTTAAGCGACTAATGGATATATACAGTACAACCCCGAAAACCATAGATGCGCTGATGAAGCTAGAATTGCCCAGTGGTGTGGAGGTTGAAATTAAAGTATAAAATAAAAACAACAATAAGATGCCTGGATTAATTGGTAAAAAAATAGGAATGACATCGGTATTTGATGAAGCAGGAAATAATCAGTCCTGCACTGTTATAGAAGCAGGCCCGTGTGTTGTTACCCAGGTTAAATCCGAAGAAACCGATGGTTACAATGCCTTGCAGCTGGCATTTGATGATATGCCTAAAAAAAATACCAACAAACCGATGCTGGGTCATTTCAAAAAAGCTAAAACAAGCCCTAAAAGAAAAATCTTTGAATTTAAAGATCACTTTGAACAAGAATACAAGTTGGGAGATGAATTAAAGGTGGATATTTTCAGGGAAGATCTCTGGATTGACATTACTGGCTTTACCAAGGGAAAAGGATTTCAGGGTGTTATAAAAAGACATGGGTTTCATGGCGTCAATGACGCAACCCACGGTCAGCATAACAGGCAAAGGCACCCGGGTGCCCTCGGAGGTTCATCCGACCCTTCCAGGGTATTTAAAGGTTTGAGAATGGCTGGCCAGGACGGTGGAAACAGAAGAAAAATATTCAACCTTCAGGTCATTAAGATTATTCCTGAGAAAAATTTATTAATTGTAAAAGGATCTGTACCAGGTGCAAAAGGATCATATTTAATAATTCAAGACTAATGGAACTTACAGTATTTAACATAACAGGTGAAGAGACCGGTAAAAAGGTGGAGCTGAATGACAATGTCTTTGGCATACAGCCCAATGAACATGCTATCTATCTTGATGTAAAACGGGTACAGGCCGGAAACAGACAAGGTACAGCAAAAGCCAGGGAAAGAAGTGAGATCGCTGCAAGTACAAAGAAGATTAAACGGCAGAAAGGAACGGGTACCGCTCGCGCAGGCAGTAGAAGAAACCCTCTGATTAGAGGAGGTGGCAGGATCTTTGGTCCCAGGCCTCAGGATCATTCCTTTAAACTAAACAAAAAAGTGAAAGCCCTGGCCAGAAAATCTGCCCTTTCATACAAAGCAAAGAATGACAGCATCAAAGTCATCGAAGATTTCAACCTGGAAGTGCCCAAGACAAAAGAAATAGTCAACATGCTGAGCAGTTTAAAGCTAAACAACGATAAAAAACCTTTATTCGTCCTGGCAGAAAACAATAAAAACATCTTTTTATCATCGCGCAACATTCCGGGGGTAGAAGTGATAACAGTGAATGAGCTAAATACATTCAACATCATGAATGCATCAAGCATTTTGTTTGTAGAAAGTTCAGTGGAGCATGTAAACAATATTTTCAACAATTAGAAGTATAGCAATCAGAAATATATAAGAAATGGAAATTTTACTGAAACCCATTGTGACGGAAAAAATGACCCAGCAAGGTGATAACCTGAATAAATACGGTTTCATCGTCAATAAATCGGCCAATAAGTTGCAAATTAAAAAGGCCATTGAAGAAATGTACGGGGTAAATATAGAAGAAGTAAACACATTGGTATTCGGCGGTAAGAGAAAAAGCAGATATACCAGGTCAGGCGTTATTAGCGGCAAATCTTCATCTTATAAGAAAGCCATTGTAACCCTGGGACATGGTGAATCCATTGATTTCTTTAGTAATATTTAAAAATGAATTATGGCTGTAAGAAAAATTAAACCGGTTACACCTGGACAAAGACATAAAATCAGTCCGGCTTTTGATAATATCACCAAGAGTAAGCCCGAGAAATCATTATTGGAGCCGATAAAGAAATCAGGCGGACGGAATAATTATGGCCGCATGACCATCAGATATGTGGGAGGCGGACATAAAAGAAAATACCGGGTGATAGACTTTAAAAGGGATAAAGAGGATATAGAAGCTACGGTGAAATCAATAGAATATGATCCCAACCGGTCTGCAAGAATTGCACTGGTAGAATATTCAGACGGTGAGAAAAGATATATTATCGCACCCAATGGGTTAAAGGTGGATCAAAAGATAAAAGCTGGCAAAAACATCTCACCCGAAATTGGAAACGCTTTGTATTTATCAGATATCCCCCTGGGTACGATTGTACATAATATTGAGTTGAAACCGGGACAGGGAGCAAAACTGGCAAGAAGTGCCGGATCATACGCCCAGCTCACCTCAAGGGACGGAAAATATGCCATCATAAAACTCCCTTCAGGAGAATCAAGGATGATTCTGGTTACTTGTAAAGCCACCATAGGTGCCGTTTCCAATGCCGATAACATTTTGATCGAATCCGGAAAAGCAGGAAGAAAAAGATGG
Source organism: uncultured Bacteroidales bacterium (assembly GCA_964346235.1). GTDB lineage: Bacteria > Bacteroidota > Bacteroidia > Bacteroidales > CAYFUP01 > CAYFUP01. Next base: position 8,762 of record CAYFUP010000031.1, read on the forward strand.
CTTGGAAGAAGACCCCGGGTCAGAGGTGTAGTGATGAATCCCGTTGATCACCCCATGGGTGGTGGAGAAGGCAGGGCATCAGGCGGTCTGCCCCGTTCAAGAAAAGGGATGCCTGCAAAAGGATATAAAACCAGGAAAAAGAAGAAAAATACCAACAAATACATCGTTGAACGAAGAAAAAATAATTAAATAATACAATCATATGAGCAGATCACTTATAAAAGGACCATTTATTGATTATAAGCTCGAAAAACGGGTGAATCAGATGAATAATAGCGGAAAGAAAACCGTTATTAAAACCTGGTCAAGAAGATCCATGATCTCTCCTGATTTTGTTGGGCATACCATTGCTGTTCATAACGGGAATAAGTTTATTCCGGTTTACATCACTGAAAATATGGTAGGTCATAAGCTTGGGGAATTCAGTCCCACAAGAATTTTCCGGGGACATGGAGGTAAAAAGAAATAATGCATCTTATTTAATTAGTGTCACTAAGAAAACTAACCAATTATACTAAAGTGGTTTTAAGAAGGCGTCAAGAACAAGGCATGCGAGGCTTAAGTATCAGGAGTTTACTAATCGTAAATGACTGGTGCTTAAGGTGAGCATAACGCAGTTATTGACGTTTTCTTAGAACCACCAATTAAAGGTAATAAAAACATTGCAGATATGGGTTCAAGAAAAAGGATAATGGCCGATAAGTTAAAACAGGAAAGACAAGGCAAATATTTTGCCACACTTAATAACTGTCCGACTTCTCCAAGAAAAATGCGACTGGTGGCAGATATGATCAAAGGACAGGAAGTAAACAGGGCCCTTGATCTTTTGAAATACAGTCCTAAAGAAGCATCAAGAAGCCTGGAAAAGCTTCTGTTATCAGCTATTTCCAATTGGCAAAATAAAAATGAAGGAGCAAGAATTGAAGACAGCCACCTTATCGTTAAAAATGTATTTGTTAACCAGGGCAGGACTTTGAAAAGACTTCAGCCGGCGCCCCAGGGAAGAGCCTACATTATCAGAAAACGTTCCAATCATGTGACCCTTTATCTTGAGAACCTGAACGAAGAAGTGGCCGAAGAAGTTGAGCAGGAAGAAGTTAATGAAATTGAAGAAACAAATCAACAATAATTAAATGGGACAGAAAGTAAATCCAATAGCAAACAGACTGGGCATAATCAACGGATGGGACTCCAACTGGTTTGGCGGGCAAAAATACACGGACAAGCTTGTGGAAGATACCAAAATCAGGGAATATCTGAATGCCCGATTGGCCAAGGCAAGCTTATCGAAAATAGTCATTGAGCGAACCCTGAAACTTATCACCGCCACAGTCTATACAGCAAGGCCCGGAATTATCATCGGCAAGGGCGGAAAAGAAGTGGACAAGCTAAAGGAAGAATTGAAAAAAATCACCAACAAAGAAGTTCAGATAAATATTTTTGAAGTAAAACGTCCTGAGTTAGATGCCACCATCGTGGCCAACAACATTGCCAGGCAGATTGAAGGACAGATTTCCTACCGGCGTGCCATTAAAATGGCCATCGCCTCCACCATCAGAATGGGAGCCGAAGGAATTAAGGTGTTGATTTCCGGCAGACTGGGAGGCGCTGAAATGTCCAGAGCAGAAACTTATAAAGAAGGCCGGATCCCCCTTCATACACTTCGCGCAGATATTGATTATGCCTTAAGTGTAGCAAATACGAAAGTGGGGACGATTGGTATAAAAGTTTGGATTTGCAAAGGAATTGTATATGGAAAGCGTGATCTTTCACCCAATATCGGTGCTAAAAGTCAGCCTTCCAAAAGGAAAAACTTCAGGAAGAAAAAAAGATAAAAATAAAGATTTGAAGAAACGAAAGTTTATTTATATCCAAATGTTGATTTTAAAAGGTTGATGAATTAGCAAGAAGAACTGAACTTACATAGGATTATATAGAATTAGATAAATTGGTTCAATAAGAAATAAATTAGAACAATGTTACAACCGAAAAAGACAAAATTCAGAAGGCAGCAAAAGGGCAGAATGAAAGGAAATGCCCAACGAGGAAGTCAGCTTGCTTTTGGCTCATTTGGCATAAAATCACTGCAAAGCAAATGGATAACCGGAAGGCAAATAGAAGCTGCCAGGCAGGCCATGACCAGGTATATGAAAAGGGAAGGTCAGATATGGATAAGGATATTTCCGGATAAACCCATTACCAAGAAACCTGCTGAAGTTCGAATGGGCAAAGGCAAAGGCAGTCCCGAAGGCTTTGTAGCCCCGGTTACCCCGGGAAGGGTATTATTGGAAGTAGAAGGCGTTCCGATGGAAGTGGCCAAAGAAGCCCTGAGGCTGGCTGCCCAGAAATTGCCGGTGACAACAAAATTCGTGGTAAGACACGATTATGTATAAAAAATAACAAAGACAAGAGCAATGAAGAATACAGAAATAAGAGAATTAAGCACACCGGAGTTGTTAGAGCGAATAGAAGGAGAAAAGAATTACCTCTCAAAGCTAAAATTAAATCATGCAGTATCTCCTTTGGAGAATCCTTTGAAAATAAGAGATTCAAGAAGAAACATTGCTCGTATGTTAACAGAACTGAATAAAAGAAGAAAAGAAAAACAGCAACAGGAATAATAATTTTTCATATTCATGGAAGACAGAAATTTAAGAAAAGAAAGAATCGGCATTGTCGTCAGCAATAAAATGGAAAAATCCATTATCGTTGCTGTGAAGCGTAAAGAACAGCACCCGATTTACGGAAAGTTCATCAACAAAACATCTAAGTTTTACGCGCACGACGAGCAAAATACTTGTAATAACGGAGACCTGGTCAGAATAATGGAAACCAGGCCGTTGAGTAAAAATAAAAATTGGCGTTTGGTCGAAATAATTGAAAGGGCTAAATAATCATGATACAGCAAGAATCAAGATTGTCAGTTGCAGACAATAGTGGCGCCAAAGAGGTGCTATGTGTCAAAGTGCTTGGAGGGACCCGCAAGCGTTATGCATCCATTGGAGATAAAATTGTGGTGACGGTAAAAAATGCCATGCCTTCCGGCGAAATGAAAAAAGGTTCCGTCTCGAAAGCAGTTATCGTAAGAACAAAAAAAGAAATCCGCAGAAATGACGGAAGCTACATAAGATTTGACGATAATGCAGTCGTGTTGTTAAACAACCTTGGTGAAGTAAGGGGTACCCGTATATTTGGCCCTATACCCCGTGAACTAAGGGATGGTTACATGAAGATTGTTTCACTGGCACCTGAAGTATTGTAAACCAATAAATGATTGATTTATGTGGAAAAAACTAAAAATGAAAAAAGGCGATACCGTCATAGTCAACACGGGTGAGTATAAAGGTCAGCAAGGCAGGGTGCTTGAAATATTTAAAGACACCAACAAAGCCATCGTGGAAGGAGTGAACATGGTATCAAAACATACGAAACCGGATGCCAAAAATCCGCAAGGAGGCATCATAAAAAAAGAAGCTCCTGTTCATATGAGCAACCTGATGCATATTGATCCATCCAGTGGAGAAGCCACAAGGATTGGCAGAAAATTAAATGAAAAAAATAAACTGGTTCGTTACGCAAAAAAATCCGGGGAGGAAATGAAGTAATGGATTACATACCAACATTAAAGAAGAAATACAGAGAAGAAGTTATACCTGCATTGCAAAAGGAATTCAACTATAAATCAATTATGCAGGTTCCAAAATTACAAAAGATTGTGATTAACCGTGGTGTAGGTGAAGCCGTGGCAGATAAAAAAATGGTGGAACTGGCCCAGGAAGAGCTGACAGCCATTGCCGGACAGAAGGCGGTGCTTACCATGTCGAAAAAGGCCATTTCCAACTTCAAACTAAGGGAAAAAATGCCCATTGGCGTGAAAGTGACATTGCGAAAAGACAACATGTATGAATTCCTGGACAGGCTCATTTCCACTGCTTTACCCCGCATCAGGGATTTTAACGGAGTAACGACAAAATTTGACGGAAGAGGAAATTATACCCTGGGCATCACGGAACAAATTATATTTCCCGAAATAGATATAGATAAGGTGAAAAAAATATTAGGCCTTGAGATTTCGTTCATTACGTCAACTGAAAATGATGAAGAAGGTTATGCCTTATTAAGAGAATTTGGAATACCATTTAAAAACTTAAAAAGGAATTAGAAATGGCTAAAGAATCAATGAAAGCCCGCGAAAGAAAAAGGAAAGAAATGGTGGATAAATATGCCAAAAAAAGGGCCAGGCTCAAAGCGGAAGGCGATTATCAGGCCTTAAGCAGGTTGCCCAGAAATTCCAGCGAAGTACGTTTGCATAACCGTTGCAACCTTTCGGGAAGACCCAAAGGATATATCAGGCAGTTTGGAGTCAGCCGGATTGTTTTCCGTGAAATGGCCTCCTCCGGACAGATACCCGGTGTTAAAAAGGCAAGTTGGTAATTAATAAATAAAGAAAGATGACAGACCCAATTTCAGACTATTTGACAAGAATCCGTAATGGGATTATCGCTAACCATAAGGTAGTGGACATCCCGGCATCCAATGTAAAGAGAAACATAACCAAAATTCTCTATGAGAAAGGTTATATCCTTAATTATAAGTTTGAAGAAGATGACAAACAAGGAAATATAAAGGTTGCTTTAAAATATCATCCGGAGAGTAAACATCCGGCCATTAAATCAATTCAAAGGATGAGCAGTCCGGGTTTAAGAAGGTATGTGAACAAAGATGAAATACCGAGGATTTTAAACGGACTTGGAATAGCCATTATATCTACCTCGCAAGGTATTATGACAGATAAGGAAGCCAGAAGCAAAAGCATTGGCGGAGAAGTTTTATGTTATGTATATTAAAAAATATTAGCAAGAATGTCACGTATAGGAATATTACCGGTTAAAGTACCTGAAAAAGTAACGGTTGACATAAGCAAAGACAACGTAGTTACTGTTAAAGGAGCATTGGGAGCGCTTAAGCAAAAAGTTGATCCAAACATCACCGTGAAGCAGGAAGATGATTCCATCATCGTTTCAAGGCCTTCTGATATAAAAAGGTTAAAAGCCATGCATGGCTTGTATCGCTCCCTAATCGCGAATATGGTCCAAGGGGTAACCGAAGGTTTTAAAGTGCAGCACGAATTGGTGGGAGTCGGTTTCAGGGCAGAAGCCAAAGGCCAGATCCTGGAAATGAATCTGGGATATTCCCACGATATTCAAATATTGTTGCCTGATGATATCAAAGTAGAAGCCAAGACTGAAAGAAGAAGCAATCCGGTGGTTACCTTAACCAGTCATGATAAACAATTGCTTGGACAGGTATCGTCAAAAATCCGCTCGCTAAGACCTCCTGAGCCTTACAAAGGAAAAGGGGTAAAATATGTCGGTGAGAATATCAGGAAAAAAGCCGGAAAAGCGGCTAAGTAAAAAATCTATAAAGCTGTAAAATCTGCTAAAAAACCGCATAAGCACTGAAAAGCTGATAAAATAATTGATTAATAAAAAAAGTTATGGCTTTAACAAAAAAAGACAGAAGGACACGAATTAAGAAAAGAATAAGGAAATCCCTTTACGGTACTCCCGAAAGACCGAGAATGTCGGTTTACAGAAGCAATAAAAACATATTCGTCCAAATGGTTGATGACCTGGGGAAACAAACTTTAACTTCCGCTTCCTCGTTAAATAAGGAAGTATTGGAGCAAAGTAAAGACATCTCAAAATCAGAGCAAGCCAAGCTCGTCGGCAATCTGATTGCAAAAAAATCAAAAGATAAAGGCATTGAAACCGTTGTTTTCGATCGCAGTGGCTACCGGTATCATGGTAGAATAAAAGAATTGGCCAATGCTGCCAGAGAAGGAGGTTTAAAATTTTAAATAATTATGGTAACAAGTATAAGAACTATTAAAACCAGTGATCTTGACCTTAAAGACAGGTTGGTCAGCATTCAAAGGGTTACTAAAGTGACAAAAGGGGGACGCACCTTCAGTTTTTCTGCCATTGTAGTGGTGGGCAATGAAGACGGGATAGTAGGATATGGCCTGGGTAAAGCAAATGAGGTGACTACTGCCATTTCCAAAGGCATGGAAGAGGCAAAAAAGAACTTGATCAAGGTGCCGGTCATCAATGATACCATCCCGCATGAACAGGTTTCAAAATACAGGGGTGCAGAAGTGTTTCTTAAACCTGCTTCAGGCGGAACAGGAGTTAAAGCCGGTGGCGCCATGAGGGCAGTCCTTGAAAGTGTTGGAATTCACAACGTACTGGCCAAGTCGAAAGGTTCTTCCAATCCGCATAACCTGGTAAAAGCCACATTCAAAGCTTTGCTTGAGATGAGGGATGCATACACCATTGCTGAACACAGGGGCATTGCCCTTGATAAGGTATTTAACGGCTAAAATGGGACATTTGAGGAATATATGTTTAAATGTTTAGAATGATAAAAGATGGAAACAATTAAAATTACGCAGGTAAAAAGTCAGATTGGAAGTACAAAACGACAAAAGAAAACATTGGAAGCCCTGGGTTTAGGAAGGATAAGCAAAAGCAGAGAACTGCAGGCAACCCCTCAGATTCTGGGCATGGTAAAAAAAGTGCAGCATTTAATCATGGTTGAAGAATCATAAAAATATTAATTGATATGGATCTAAGTAGTTTAAAACCAGCTCAAGGGGCTGTTAAAAACAAAATAAGATTTGGCAGAGGGGAAGGTTCCGGTAAAGGGGCAACCTCTACACGCGGACACAAAGGAGCGAAGTCGCGCTCCGGTTATTCAAAGAAAATTGGTTTTGAAGGTGGCCAGATGCCCTTGCAAAGAAGGGTTCCAAAGTTCGGGTTTACCAACCTCAACAGAAAAGAATATAAACCCATCAATTTAAATACATTAGAAGAACTGTCCAGCAAAAACAACATAAACACGATTGATGTAGATACCATTGTATCGGCAGGCCTTGCTTCAAAACACGACCTGATAAAAATACTTGGAGGCGGTGAACTCAAAAGCAAAGTGGATGTCAAGGCGCACGCCTTCTCAAAATCAGCAGTAAAAGCAATTGAAGCATTAGAAGGTACAGCTACAAAAATTTAGGTTAATGAAGAAGTTTATAGAAACGCTAAAAAATATCTGGAAAATTGAAGATCTAAGGGAAAGAATCCTCTATACCCTTGGAATTTTATTAATTTACCGGCTGGGGACGCACGTCGTCTTGCCTGGCATTGATCCCTCACAACTGGATCAGCTCAAGCAACAGACATCCGAAGGGGTACTCGGATTGCTGGATATGTTCTCCGGTGGGGCATTTTCCAATGCATCCGTTTTTGCCCTGGGGATTATGCCCTACATTTCTGCTTCTATTGTCGTGCAGCTGCTCGGCATAGCCGTTCCATATTTTCAGCGGTTACAGCGTGAAGGAGAAAGCGGTCGAAGAAAAATCAATCAGATAACCCGCTATTTAACCATTATCATATTGGTACTTCAGGCTCCCGCATATCTGGCCAACCTGCATGCCCAGCTTCCTGCCACGGCCTTTGTGCTGAAAGGAACCTTCTTTACCATATCCTCGATCATCATCCTTACCTCAGGAACAGCTTTTGTGATGTGGCTGGGTGAACGAATCACCGATAAAGGAATTGGCAATGGTATCTCCCTCATTATTATGATTGGGATTATAGCCAGATTGCCATATGCCTTGTTTGGAGAGTTCATCTCCAGGCTTGAAGAGCAGGGAGGCGGACTCGTAGCCTTCCTCGTAGAAATTGTCCTTTTATTTTTTGTTTTTGTGGCTACCATCATGCTGGTGCAGGGAACAAGAAAAATACCCGTGCAGTATGCCAAAAGAGTAGTCGGTAATAAGCAATACGGCGGCGTTAGGCAATATATACCTTTGAAAGTCAATGCAGCAGGTGTGATGCCGATAATATTCGCTCAAGCCCTGATGTTTCTGCCACTGACCATTGCAGGATTTGCCGATTCAGAATCACTAAGCGGATTTGCAGCTACTTTTTCAAATTACAGGGGTTTTTGGTATAATTTTACATTTTTTGTCATGATCATTGCCTTTACCTATTTCTATACCGCCATTGTTATTAATCCCACGCAAATGGCAGAGGATATAAAAAAGAATTCGGGGTTTATACCCGGGGTGAAACCAGGCAAAAAAACGGTGGAATTTTTGGATAGTATCATGTCAAGAATCACTTTGCCAGGTTCAATATTTCTGGGAATCATAGCCATTCTGCCAGCTTTTGCTATGATTGCCGGGGTCAATGCCCAATGGGCCCAATTTTATGGCGGAACATCCCTTCTGATTTTGGTCGGGGTAATACTGGATACGTTGCAGCAGATTGAGAGTCATCTATTAATGAGGCATTACGATGGACTGATGAAATCCGGAAGGATTAAAGGAAAAGGCGGTGGCATGATATAATAGAATAATTTAGAAAACGTTCTTTGATGATTTTTTATAAAACTGATCAGGAAATTGAAATAATTAGGAAAAACAATTTATTGGTCTCAAGAACTTTAGCTGAAATCGGAAAGATGATAAAGCCAGGGGTGACGACCAACATGTTAAATAAACGGGCCGATGAATATGTAAGGGATCATGGTGCAAAGCCCGCCTTTTTTGGATATAAAGGTTTTCCTAAATCAATTTGCACATCAGTGAATGAGCAGGTTGTACATGGCATTCCATCAGATTATGCATTAAAGGAAGGCGATATCGTATCAGTTGATTGTGGAACCATCATGGAAGGATTTTATGGCGATTCGGCCTACACCTTTGCAGTGGGAACATTAAGCCAGGAATTAATGAAATTGCTGGAAACCACGAAGGAATGTTTGTTATTAAGTGTAAAACAAGCCATAGAAGGAAACAGAATTGGTGATATTGGTCATGCCGTTCAACATCATGCGGAATCAAATGGATTTTCGGTGGTAAGAGAGTTGGTTGGACATGGGTTGGGCCGGAAAATGCACGAAGCTCCGGAAGTGCCAAACTATGGAAAAAGAGGCAAAGGAATAAAAATGAAAAAAGGACTGGTTATCTGCATTGAACCCATGATAAATTTAGGCACAAAAAATGTGAAACAGGAAAATGACGGATGGACAATAACGACCATGGATAAAAAGCCCTCGGCACACTATGAGTTTGCTGTGGCGATAAATAAAGGCAAAGCTGATATTTTAACCACTTTTGATTACATAGAAAAGGAAACCATAACTAAATAAAAAGTTGATATATGGCAAAACAACCAGCGATAGAGCAAGATGGCACAATCATTGAGGCCCTTTCCAACGCCATGTTCAGGGTTGAACTGGAAAACGGTCATATTGTCACGGCTCATATTTCAGGTAAAATGCGAATGCATTATATCAAGATTTTACCCGGGGATAAAGTAAAACTTGAAATATCTCCGTATGATTTAACCAAAGGAAGAATTATCTACAGATATAAGTAAGGGAAGCGATTAAAAGTTATACAATCATTCAGAAAAAGATAAGATAATGTACTTAAATATTTATACTCATGAAAGTAAAAGCATCTGTAAAAAAGCGAAGTTCGAATTGCAAAATCGTAAGACGCAAAGGCCGTCTTTATGTGATAAATAAAAAGAATCCCAAGTTTAAACAAAGACAAGGTTAAATTACTGAATTTTAAAGTTATATATTATGGCAAGAATCATTGGTGTTGATTTACCCAGAAACAAAAGAGGAGAAATAGGTTTGACCTATATTTTCGGTATTGGTAAAAGTACTGCACAAAAAATACTGGATGAAGCAGGCGTCGATCGCAGCATAAAAGTTGAGGACTGGGATGATGACCAGTTAAGTAAAATCCGAACCGTCATTAATGAAAAGTATAAAGTAGAAGGGGAATTGCGTTCCAGCGTACAGATGAATATTAAGCGATTGATGGATATCGGTTCTTACCGGGGAATAAGGCACCGAAGCGGTTTGCCGGTAAGGGGACAAAGCACGAAAAACAATTCCCGTACCAGGAAAGGAAGAAGAAAAACAGTGGCAAATAAAAAGAAAGCGACCAAATAATTGAAATATGGCAAAGAAAAAAGTATCATCAAGAAAAAGAGTAGTTAGTGTTCAGGCTGAGGGTGAAGCACATATTCATGCTTCCTTCAACAACATCATTGTTTCCTTAACGAATACCAGCGGACAAGTAATTTCCTGGTCCTCAGCAGGAAAAATGGGATTTAAAGGATCCAAGAAGAATACTCCATATGCAGCACAAACCGCTGCAGAAGATTGTGCTAAAATTGCATATGACCTGGGACTAAGAAAGGTGAAAGTCTATGTGAAGGGTCCCGGATCCGGAAGAGAGTCTGCAATCAGAACCATCAGTGCCAATGGCATTGAGGTCACCGAAATTTTAGATGTTACTCCCCTGCCCCACAATGGTTGCAGGCCACCTAAAAGAAGGAGAGTTTAAAACATATATAATCAAGTAAACTTTAAATTATTGAAAACTAACAGATAATGGCAAGATACCGAGGACCAGCTACAAAAATCGCGAGAAAGTTTGGAGAACCAATATTCGGGCCCGATCGTGCATTTGAAAAGAAGAATTACCCACCGGGACAGCATGGGGTTAACAAGAAAAGAAAGAAACCTACTGAATATGGTTTACAGCTTAAGGAAAAACAAAAAGCCAAATATACTTATGGGGTGCTGGAACGCCAGTTTTTGAACGTTTTTAAAAAAGCGTCCACCAGCAAAGGCGTGACCGGTGAGATCTTACTGCAGTTGTTGGAAAGAAGGTTAGACAACGTGGTCTTCCGGATGGGAATAGCACCTACCAGAAGGGCAGCAAGGCAACTTGTTTCTCACAGGCACATTACCGTAAATGATATCATCGTGAATATCCCTTCCTATACATTGAAAGAAGGCGATATTATCGGTGTCAGAGAAAAATCAAAATCTCTGGAACAGATCACAGAATCGCTCTCCGGTGCGCGATATAATAAGTACTCATGGATGGAATGGGATGATAACCAAATGGCAGGAAAGTTTTTAAATATTCCGCCACGGGAAGAAATCCCAGAAAATATCAATGAACAATTAATTGTAGAATTATACTCAAAATAAAATACATTCTAATATGTCTATATTAGCTTTTCAAAAGCCGGATAAGGTGATAATGCTCGAATCAGATGATTATGTGGGAAATTTCGAATTTCGACCCCTTGAACCTGGATATGGCATTACCATTGGCAACTCGTTAAGGAGAATTTTGCTTTCTTCGCTCGAAGGATATGCCATCACCTCATTTAAAATAGAGGGGGTTGAGCATGAATTCTCAGCCATCACTGGAGTAATGGAAGATGTAACCGAAATTGTACTCAATCTGAAACAGATTCGGTTTAAAAGAACCGTGGAAGGTGAGAATGAAGAAACAGTCAAAGCGGTCATTTCAGGAAAAGAAGCGTTCAAAGCCGGTGATTTAAATAAATTCCTGTCCAATTTTAAGGTATTGAATCCGGATAAGTTAATATGCCGGATGGAATCTGACGTAGAGCTTAAGGCAGAAATAACGATAAACAAAGGAAGAGGGTACGTACAGGCTGAAGAGAATAAAAATCTTTTTGATAGTGAAGAATATGGAAGGATCTCCATAGATTCCATTTATACCCCCATCAAAAACGTGAAATATTCCATTGAGAACTACAGGATAGAACAAAAAACCGACTTTGAAAAACTGCTTGTCGAAATACACACAGACGGTTCCATACATCCAAAAGATGCTTTGAAAGAGGCCGCCAAGATCCTGATTTATCATTTCATGTTATTCTCTGATGAAAAAATCACCATTGATACGGAAGAAGAATATTCCAATGAGGAGTTTGATGAAGAAGTGCTGCATATGCGTCAGATGCTAAAGACA
>CAYFUP010000032.1:0-17716 GCA_964346235.1 uncultured Bacteroidales bacterium
CAATGGTTATTTTGACAAAATGGATGACGAAAAGCAAATGATGAAGGAAAAGCAAGCCAATCATCTGAAAAATCTTAAAGATTATGTAAACGGAATACTCGATGAAAACCATGCCGCCAATAACCAGTCCCCTGAATCGACCATTAAATCGGATGATTTACTCGGACAGTCGCTTATTTCACTCAAAGAAACCATCAGTGAAAACAAGGAAGCTGAAAAAGATCGTAAAAAGGAAGAAGATCAGCGTCGATGGCAAGCAGAAGGAATGGCTAAATTTGGGGATATCCTGAGAAAAGACAATGAAGATATTGAGAAACTGACATACAATGTGTTGAGCAACATGGTAAAGTATGTTGGTGCCAACCAGGGAGGTTTTTTTATTATTAATGACGACGACGAGCAACATCCTTTCCTCGAGCAAAAGGCCTCTTTTGCGTATGACCGGAAAAAATATGCAGACAAAAAACTGAGTCTTGATGAAGGCTTGATTGGTTCGGCCATTTTTGAGAAAGAAAAGATATACCTGACCGAAGTGCCGGAAAGTTATGTGGAAATCACTTCCGGACTGGGGCATTCAACCCCGAAGACGCTGCTTATAGTGCCGCTTGTGACCAATGAAGAGGTTTATGGCGCCTTTGAGATGGCCTCTTTTTATGAATTTGAGGATTATAAGCTGAATTTTATTGATGAAGTGGCGGAAAGCATTGCCACCACCATTGCCAATATTAAGACCAATTTAAGGACATCCAGACTGCTTAATGAATCCATTGAAAAATCCGAACAATTGTCAGCTCAGGAGGAGGAAATGAGGCAGAACATGGAGGAGCTTCAGGCAACCCAGGAAGAATTGCAGAGACAAACGGATAAATTCAGAAGTTTTACGGACTCGGTCAATAAAATATTAATCCGGGCGGAGTTTGGAATTGATGGTTCCCTTGCTTATGGAAATCCGAAGTTCATTGAAAAGCTGGAATATCAAAACGAGGAAGAACTGGGTGGAAAAAGTATTTTTGATTTCATTGATGAAAAAGATCGAAACTGGTTTTCGAAAATTTGGGAGGAATTGATTAATTCGTGTAAGCCATTCGAAGGGTATATGAAATTCAAAACCAAAACAAACCAGGATTTATGGACCATTGCAACCTATGCCTGCGTGATGGATGTCAACCAAAACATTGAACGGATCTTATTTCTTTCCATCGACAATACCGAACAAAAGAAACAAAGCCTTGATTTCCAGGGACAGATAAATGCATTAAAACAATCCACCATTAAAGCAGAATTCTTTAACTCTGGAATCTTCCTGGATGCAAACAGAAGATTCAGGGATTTTGTTAAAATGCAATTGGTCGAGGTTTTTGATAAAGAAATATTTGAGCTGATTCCGAATGACCAGCTGGATGAATTCAGGGAGTATTGGCAGCAAGTAATCAACGGCATGCCCTATGAGGGGGAGTTTCAACTGGTAACCAAAGACCATGAGATAAAATGGCTTCGTGGTACATTTACCGGGGTAAAGGACATGTATGGAGAAATAGCCAAGGTTATCCTTATAGCCAATGATATCACCCATACCAAAAGAATGGAAATACAAACCCGGGATCAGGCTGATCAGCTTAAAAAGCAGGAGGAAAAGTTATTACAGTCTGAGGCCAACCTCAGCAAAAATTTGAAAAAGGCCAAAGAAGAAATTAAACAGCAATTCAAAGAAATTGAAAAAGTAAAGGTAAGAAATGAAAAAACCCTGGAGGGAGCCATAGATGCCATCCTAACCATCAACCAGGAGGGCACGGTCGAATTTTTTAACAAATCGGCTGAAAATCTGTGGAATATAAGAAGAAACGACATCCTGGGCAAGAACATCAAACAACTGTTTCCTGTTGAAAACAGGGATAATCCGTTTATTGCCTCCCTGGTGGATCCGGATGCGAAAAAAGAGGTGGGCGTGAGAAAAGAAGTAAACATTTCCAACAGGGAAGGGGAGGAAAAATCGGTTATTATCTTACTCTCAGAAGCCATGGTGGAAGATGAATACACATATACGGCCTTTATTCAGGATATCTCCGTGGATCTTTTCTAAAAAACAAAAAATAAACATTTATTTAAAGATTTATTAATCTTAAGAAGGATATATAATTATATTATTGCATAAGAATTACCTCGTAGTTATTCCCTGCGGGGTATTTTTATAAGGAATTGAAATGGAAAATGTTTATGTGCTCATTATAGCAATATTGTTTCTGCTGGCTGTTTTTGATTTAATGGTCGGGGTGAGCAACGATGCGGTGAATTTTCTGAATTCAGCTTTTGGATCTAAAGTAGCCCCAAATTGGGTAATCCTGATTATTGCCAGCGTTGGTATTCTTGTTGGTACCACCTTTTCTAGCGGTATGATGGAAGTGGCCCGCAAAGGGATTTTTCACCCCGATATGTTTGTTTATTCAGAAATCATGATCCTTTTACTGGCTGTCATGCTTACCGATATTATTCTGCTGGATTTTTATAATACGATGGCTTTGCCCACGTCAACCACCGTTTCAATTGTATTTGAACTCCTGGGAGCTTCGGTGGCCCTTGCTGTGATTAAGGTCTCAACAGGTACGGCGACCGATATAGGAACATTTATCAATACAGCCACTGCTTCCAAAATTATGGCAGGCATTTTGCTATCTGTGGCCATAGCATTTGCTTTAGGGGCCTTGGTTCAGTTTATCAGCAGGCTCATTTTTTCTTTCAACTACAATAAAGCCCATGATTATTTTGCAGCCATATGGGGTGGAATAGCCATTACGGCAATCACCTATTTCATTGTCATCAAGGGGGCATCGGGGGCATCTTTTATGACAGAGACGGATGTGGACTGGATCATGCAAAACACCGGTCAGATTATCGTTTACAGCTTTTTGTTCTGGTCCATCGTCCTTCAGCTGTTTTATAAGTATTTTAAGCTAAATATCTTTAAGGCCATCATATTTTTGGGAACGTTTGCCCTTGCCCTTGCTTTTGCCAGCAATGATCTGGTGAACTTTATAGGGGTTCCGCTTGCAGGATTTAAGTCTTTTATTACCTATAACAATGTGGCAGGTAGCTTATCGCCTGATGAGTTCACCATGGAAATATTAAAGCAACCGGTACAAAGTAATACCTTGATACTACTGGGGGCAGGAATCATTATGGCTGTTACCCTTTGGTTTTCGGGTAAAGCAAGAAGGGTGACGCAGACAGAAATAAACCTGGGAAGACAGGATCCGGGAACAGAAAGGTTTTCATCCAATCCTTTATCCCGTTTTATTGTTAGAATATTTGTCTCGTTTAACAACCGTTTAATGAGATGGTTACCTGATCGGTTTGTGAACAGGTTAAATGAAAGATTTACCAGTCAGGAAGAAGAAAGCGCAGGGAAACCCTTTGCAGCCTTTGATTTAATAAGGGCTTCCGTCAACCTTACCGTAGCCAGCTTAATCATCTCCTTTGCCACTTCCTTAAAAATGCCCCTTTCCACTACCTATGTTGCCTTTATGGTTGCTATGGGGACTTCCTTTTCAGACGGCGCCTGGGGGCGGGAAAGTGCCTCTTACAGAATCAGCGGAGTAATTACCGTCATTGGCGGATGGTTTTTAACAGCCATCATTGGCTTTACCGTGGCGTTTACTGTCGGCCTGATCATCTTTTATGGCAAAACCATTGCCATTCTTGTATTACTTCTCCTGGACATCATTTTTATCATCCGTACCTATAAACTGCAAATTACCTATAAAATGAATATTTCGGCAGTCAAGGAAGAAACCAACAAAGCCACCCAGGCGGATCAGCTTAGCCAGGTTCATAAATACCAAATCAGCAATAAAAACTTTGATAATATCTCAAATTTAATATTTCAGGTTTATACTTTATACGATGAAGCCATTGCAGCCCTTGAAAATGAGGATCGGAAAGCGCTGAAAAGAATCAAAAACAAAAGCATTGAAATGACGGAAGAAAGCCAGCGGCTCAGATATACCAATTATTATATCGAAATAGATAATCTTTCAAACAGCAATATAGAAGATGCCAGCTACTCTTACAGCAAATCCATTGACTTTCTGAATGAGATTACCCATAGCCTGCGTACCATTATTGCATCCATCTGGACGCATGTGGACAATTCCCATAAGGGATTCAACGAGCGCCAGAAAAACGAAATTGAAAACTTGAAAACAAAGATTATAGAATTCTTTAAAAGGGTTATTGAGGGGATCATTGATCACGACAGGGAACAATTGCAGGAGATTGAAGAATCCAGAAAAAGTCTGCTGAAAGAGGTGAATAATTCATATAAACAACAGATTCAGCGGATAAAGGACAAGTCGGTTACTTTACGAAACAGCTTGTTATTCTTTAATGTACTCAACGAGACCAAAAACATGCTCACCCATACTGCTGAATTGTTAGAATACCAGGATAAGTTTATCAAAGTCGTCAAATAACCATTGATGCCCGGAACTTGTCGGTGTGAATTGTTGCGTGCCGGAATAGTTGTTTGCAGGCGGAGCCTGCCTGAATTTTTTCAAGTTAGCATTACTGGTTATGAAAGAAGCATTTAAACTAATCATCGCTATCATAAATGTTTCCTGGTTATGAAAGAAGCATTTAAACCCGCTGCCCGAAGCCAGCCTGAATTGTTTCCAGCCGGCATGAATAAGAAAACGGATCCCGCTGGCTTTTTAATTCCAATACCCCGGAATTATAGCGGAACAATGGCTACACGCATCTTTCGTCATATTGTTTTTGGTGATGGTGTAACCTTTGCGTTCAATGAGCAACTCATTACAGGAAGGGCAGTAGGTGTTGGATGCATCATTTCCGGGTACATTGCCAATATAAACGAAATTAATGCCTTCCCTTATGGCTGTCCGCCTGGCTTCTTTAAGCACATTGACAGGAGTTGATGGAAGCTGCGTTAGTTTATATGTCGGATAAAAACGGCTGAAATGCAAGGGGGTGTTTTCAAAACCATTTTCAGCCAGCCAGCCGCACATTTTCTTGATCATGTCCATATCATCGGTCCATCCCGGCACCAACAGGTTAGTGATTTCCAGCCATACCCCTTCTTCTTTCAAAATCTTCAGGGTCCTTAATATTGGTTCAAGGGTGCCTCCGTTTAACCGTAAATAGATATCATTGCTGAATGATTTCAAATCAATGTTTGCTGCATCTATATATTGACTGAGCATTCTCAGCGGTTCCTCATGGATATACCCTGCGGATATCATCAGGTTCTTGATTCCTGCTTCTTTTGCCAGTTTTGCGCTGTCAAGGGTATATTCAAAAAAGGTGATGGGCTCGGAATAGGTATAAGCGATGCTTTTGCAATGATTGCTCATGGCATTGGCCAGAACCTTGTCAGGCATCAGATCGATGTTCCTGGTTTCTTTTGGACTGTGCTGGGATATCTCATGGTTCTGACAATTCAGACACGCCAGGTTGCAGCCGGCGGTGGCTATGGAAAAGGCAAAGGTGGTGGGCAAAAAATGGTACAAGGGTTTTTTTTCAATGGGATCAATATTGGCTGAACAAGGATTGCCGTAAGCAATGGAATACAGCTTGTTGTCATAGTTTACCCGGTTCCTGCAGTCGCCGGCTTCATTGAGCTTAATATTGCATTCATTGGGACATAACTGGCAGCGAATGCCCCTGGCTGTTTGGATATAATGCATGGCCTGCTTGCTCCATTTCCAGGGTTCTTCTTTTCCCATGCGGGTTGTAGAAAAAAAATCATGGGCAAGGGCATCGCTTGCAGCGAAACACATGCCACCCAATCCCAAAAGGCTACATCTTAAAAAATCTCTTTTGGTGTATTTTCTGTCCTCGTTATCCATTATTATCCTCCGCTTTTCTTTGTGTAAAAATATAAAATGCACAAAAGAAATTCATGATGCTTACTGCAAAAATTACATGATTCAGGCCCAGCAAAGGAATCAAGTAAATACTGACGATGAGTGCACCAACGGCCGATCCAAATAAATCTGCCCCGTAAAGGTTTCCGGAAATTTTTGCATATGAACCGCTCATCAAATAGGATCCAATGGAAAACTCCAGGCCCGTGAGAAGTCCCAGAAAAAAGATAATGATAAAAAAAGCAGGGAATATCGCCGCATCAAATATTTCATAATGCCGGAATAAATAATTGATGAGCGGCACTGTCAGCACCAACAAACCGAGTCCCAACTGAATCTGGCTCATTTTTGCCAGGCGGGGGGTTTTGATGATCTGATCCCGTTTTATCGAGCCAATGGATAAACCTGCCATAAAAACGGTAAACACGACGCCGGTCATATAATACAGATTGCCATAAATAATCTGAATGATGAGTATCATGATCACTTCCATGGAGGAAACGGTGAATCCGGCTGTTAAAATTCCCATAGAATAGGGATTGGAACGCATGATAAAAATCAGCAGAACAATTGTTAAGGAGACCGCCATGATCCAAAAACTGCCGGAATATTCATTCAACCAGATTTTCACTTTCTGTATATAGGAAACCGGGTGAAAATCTTTATTCACACCCGCATCCGCATTCAATGAGTTTTTAATTTTGTTGCTTTTTTGTTCCAGCAATCTTTCATTGAAATAATATGGGTTGACGTACTGGTTGTTTATTTTTTTTTTCGACACCCGGGAAATCACCTGGCAGGTAAGGGGACTGTCAGAGGCGATGAAATAGTTCTTTTCGCCCGGAATAATCTCCACATGATCAAAAACTGCTTTTAAGGTATTGTAGGTGATGGATTGATAATCCGACATATCCTCACTGATATAATTGGCTATTCCCCGGAGACTTAATGACAAAATTCCGTTTTGTCTGATGACCGATTTTATCTTTTCAAAGAATTCAAGGGTATAAAAACGATTCAGCTGGGCATTATCCGGATCAGAGATGTTCACCATAACCACATCATATGATTGGTTGGTCTTATTAAGAAAACGCCGGGGATCATCGATGATAAGGTTTACTGTGTCATCTTCCAGATGTGGATGAAAGTAATCTTTTCCATAACTTACAATCCAGGGATTGAATTCTACATAATCGATAAGTGTTGGGTTGTATTTTTTGATCTCCTTGATTCTGCCTGATATTCCACCGGATATCAAAAGGACTTTATCAGGATCAGGGTGCTGCACCATACCAAAGTGTACCGATTCTTCATTATCCATCAGGTTTTGGGTATCAAAAAGCAGCACATTGTTTAAATAAAAATTCAGTTGATCCAGCTTTTTTGTAATGGTCATGTTGCCATAGGGCGTATCCTTTGTAAGCATTATTTCCTGGTTGGGATAAAGAAAATGCTTTATCCATTTGTCCACCGGCATCAATAACAAGGCAATACCAACGGCAGTGCCAATGAGCATTGCGCTGGCTGTTTTTTTTTGCTTCATGGTAAAATACAGGTAACTGATGCCCGTAAAATTGATGATTAGGATAATGGCAAGGCTCTTGAAGGAACCAAAAATAAACAACAATACAATATTCACCAGTACACCCCCGGCTATGCTGCCTATTGCTTCCGTTGCATAGACTCTGTTGATGAAGTTTTTTCCATAGACATTGGAAATATAATTGGCCATGAATGAAAAAAACAAACCGCAGATTAGGCATAAAGGCAACAGCAAAACCAGGGAGGAAAAAAAGACCTGGTATATTCCTGTTTCGGTTCCCAGTGGAAATACAATATTTTTTAAGAAATTAATAAGAAAAACGGTGATGATGGGTAAAACGGTAATAATAATGAATAACCTGGGAACCAGCTTAAAAGATTGATTCATTCCACGAATATACTTTCCCAAAGCAGCGCCAAGGGCTGTAATAAGCATCCAGTTGGTAAGAATAATGCCTACGATTAATTCATTTCCGCTAAAAACGGATAAAAATTCCCGTAACAGGATCACCTGGGCGGTCAATGTAGTAAACCCCAGCAGAAATACCGGAATAAACAATGATTTCTCTTTTCCTTTCAGTTTCTCAGGAAACGAAAATGCTTGTGATTTCCCGCCGGCCGGTTGTAAGAACTGTTCTTTTGTATGGCCCCTTATCATTTGCCTGAAATATTTCAAATGCCAGGATATATGTAAAATGGCTGTGATAAAGAGTGCAATTCCGAAATCTACGTGGTATTGAAGAATGGCATCTATGAATTCAACAGGGAGCTTATAATTGATTTGAATGACAAGGAAGATTCCCAGTAAACCACTGACAAGGAAAGACATGAGAAGGACTATATTCCATATCCTTCTGTGGCCGGTTTTTTTCAGGATATTATGCCTGTAAAGTAAATAAGTGATGAGATATCCCAGCAATATAATGAATGTGATTGGTATAAAAGCGTAGGAGGCACCGAACATATCAATTGTTAAAAGGTTTGCTTTTTCCCGTAAGTTTCTTCACTAAAAATAAAAGCTTCATAGGTGAACAATTCAGCCTCTTTCCAGCCATCCCAGCCGAGTCCTGCTTTGTCCCTGGCACAGTGACCGATAAATTCTTCCCTGGACCAACCGGTGGTTTCTGCCACCTGAGGTAGAAGGGTGCCACTGGCATTGCCTTTTTTTATATATATGCCATGTTTTCCGAGTTGAAATTCACTGATATCATTAATTTTTTTCAGGGGGGTCAACACTGAAATCTCAATTTTCAGATTGTCCACTTCATCCTTGTCAACACAGGGAAATCTGGGGTCACGGATGGCTGCAGATATGGCCATTTTCCTGACTATTTTATACAAAGGTTCCTTGGCAGTAAAGTTGCCGATGCAACCACGCAAAGCACCGCCCTTGTGCAGGGTGACAAACGCGCCGCAAGGTTTTTTCAAGGCGTCGCTTAGTTCATCCTCGGGAATTAATGGTAATTTCTCGTTGTTTAAAAATGATGTGATGGATTGCCTGGCAATGGCCAGCAGTTGTTGTTTTTCTTTATGATTCAGATTAAACGCTTTCTCTTCCATCCTGGGGAAAGCGATGGAATAATAGCCCACCACCTTATCTTTGCTTCCTGCATCGGAATCACCGGAATTCCTGTACATGATTTCTTGGGTTTTAATGTCAGGTAAAGCTTCCAGCATGTATAAAAAGGACAATACCGAGCTCCATCCGCATAGACTGGTCTGCAGATTTGGTATGCCTTGTTTTGCATTGTCATCCAGTACATCTATCAATTGTTTGGGTTTTTTCGACATGATGGCTTGTGCGGTGTTTTTATCCAGCTTCTTTGCCTGTTCATATGGCGGATAATGGGAAAAATCTGTGCTGATGATAAACAGGTTTTCTTCTGAGAAATGGGGCCGTAAAATGATTCCAATTTCCCTGCAGGTTTTAAATTGCTGCGTACCAAGTATGATGGGCACAATTTTAATAGGTTTGTTGAGATAATATTGCAGGAAAGGCAGCTGAACTTCAAGGCTGTGTTCATATTGATGGGCATCGTGATAATAATGAAAACAGTCATGCTTTCGAATAAGTTGATGGGCAAGCTCCTGATCCACCTTGACTTCACCAAGAGGTGTTTCATAATTACCTGCCGCATAAATGGATGCCCCTTCAAAAGCTGCACGGTGGCTTGAACCGATTAAAAAAATCCGTTTATAAGTTTTGTCCGGGTTTAATTGCTTATAGCCACTGGCTGCCACCATTCCACTGTAAACATAACCTGCGTGAGGAACAATCAGGGCCATGATATTGTTGATGTTGTCCCGGCTTTCAGCCTTTTCAAATAAAGCATGCAAGTTATTCCGTAGTTCATTAATACCTGAAGGATAAAATGTACCGCTGGCTATTGCTTCCCTTTTTTCAAACCGATATTCAGGTTGTTCAGCTCGGTTTTCCATATTTTCATCAGACTGCCTAATGCCTACTGCAAACTGCCCACTGCCTATTGCAAACTGCCTAATGCCTACTGCAAACTGCCCACTGCCTAATGCAAACTGCCCTCTGGTATCTGCCCAATATTCCCTGTCGTTATCCTTTCCCATATTTCCTGCATTACTTCCCATATTTCCGGCATTACAATGTAAGCTCAACAAAATCAAGCCTGCGATAAAGTTTAAAGATAAATTAATCTTCATTAATTCTTTGCATTTTAAACAAGCAGTTGTCAATTAATATTAAAGTCAGTCAATACAAAGATAATGAAATTCATAAGCTCATTCAAAGAAGAAATGGTTAAAATTAATTTCAATGAGCATTCCAGGGTGAATATCAACTATACTTTCATCAATAGCGATAACCCAATACTTTATACCCCTGAAAACAAGCTGCAAGCTATACTGAATCAACAAATTATTCCGGGTTTGATTGCCAATGTTGGCCTTGCCTATGTAAATGGTTTATATACCAGGCTATCTGACGAAGCAGCAGGAATAAGCGAATTAAAAGAGGAATACCTGTTCTTGACGCCTTCTTAACACCACTTTAGCATAATTTGTTAGTTTTCTTGGTGCCACTAATTAATTCCAGAGCGTTTGTTAATCTTGAAATACCAAACATGAAACTCCCTTAGCATCAAGCCTACGAAGATTAAAAATTTCAGTAACACATAAACCAGGATCACAATATGTAATGGACCCATTTCCATAGTTATTGTGTTTTTATGGTTGTATTAAATTATCGTTAAATAATGGTTAAAATTTAGTTAAATTTATTGAAAATTTCAATAATTTACCTTAATATTTTCTTCCGGCTGAATAAAAAATCATTTAAATAATTGTAAACCAGAGAAATAAAATATAAGGGGGCCATTGAATAAAAAAAAGAAAAAAAAATATTAAAACCTTAATTGAACATCTTTCAATTATAAATGTTTAAAAGATGTATTTAGTTATTAAACAAAAATTAATTATTAATCAAATTAAAAACTATAATTATGAAAACAACAAATTTATTAAGCGGAATTCTTGTAATGTTAGCTGCTATGTTTAGCTTGAATACTTTACAGGCTGCCGGAACCTATAACGTTATACCGGTAGAAAATGAGAGAAAATTAAAAATTGAAGTGGAAACTCCGGAGTACATACCGGTGAATATGAAAGTTTTTGATCAAAGTAAAAATTTAATCTTGAGTAAAGATATATCCATTGGCACTTTGTATAGCCAAGACTTTGACTATAGCGAACATAAAAATGGAAAATATCACTTCGTGTTTAATAAAGGGAGTTTGAATATAAACAAAATTGTCAGGGTGAAAAACAACAAAGCTGAGGTATTGTCTCAGTATGTCACTTCAACGCCTCAATTTAAAATGAAAAACAACAATTTGTTTATTCATTATATCAATGGCAAAACCAGGCAGGTAGAGATAATCATCGATGGGAAACGCTTTAATATGAGGCACGTTAATGCCAGTTTTAATGAAAGCACCATAGCTAAAAGTTTTTCATTAGATTATCTTTATCCGGGGGAATATATTGTTACCCTGAAGTCCGGTAGTGAAAGATATACCCATGAAATCACGATTAATTAATCGAAAAAAGTTTTGATCAATTAACAGCAAAAAAAATGAAAACGAAGAACCTGATTGCGCATTATAAAGCAATCAGGTTTTTTTATTCTATGTTCAAACAGGGTTCAAATAAAAATTATTGTTGTTTATTTCATTATTTGCAGTATTTTTTCATTAAATTGCCGCTAATTCAAAAAAAATATGTAGGTTTGGTAAAATACACTTTGGTAAAAATAACTTGTAAACTGTCAATGTAAAATTAAAACCCATCACTGATGAATGCAATTCATCTTCCCCGGCTCTTTGCCAGCCATATCCCGGGTACGGAATGGCAGATTATTGCTGAGGAGATTTATGGTTCAATCATCAATGAAAATGAGATTAAATCCACAAACTCCCCGCTAAAGAAAATCATTGAGCTGATAGATGCACCATTTAACGATTTCCGGTTCCAGCATGCGGTAAGGACCGTTCCGTTTTTATTGGCCATTTTCTATTCCCGGAAAGAAATCCGGTGTTACAGTCCCCACCTTAACCAGGAATTGTTTATTCTGAACGCCATCGGCAATAATCCGGATGCATTTGAGATGACGGGAGAAAAATGGCAGGACTATCAACAGCATGTCACCCTTGTTCAGGAAATGAATACAGGTTCATTTCCCAGTGATTATGAAGTGCTGACTTATCAGCACAAGCTTCCGAACTTCCTGGAAGATAAAGAATACCAGGAAGTAATCAACGAAATGCGACAAGACACACAAGCATTGCTTAAGCGGATTCATCAATACAAACCTTCTCTTTTTGAGCGACTTACTGACACAGCATTATCGTTGACAGCCGAATTTACACTCATCAGAAATCACCTGTTAAAGTTCATCGCCATACTGCCTTCTATTGAGCATGATAATCAAGGAAAGGAAGTGAAGCGTCTGTTTATTGAGACGCTAAGAAGACTTAGAAACGATTCGGAAAAAATAAAAACATCGGTAAACCAATCTTTGAGACATGAAGCGCTGCCAAATCATTTAATGGTTTTATTCAGTTTCATTCATTTTATCGCCCGCATTACCCCTTTGTCCATCTTGGCATCCAGGCTGAGAAAAGTTATCAGGTCAATGGCTCGGCGTTTTATTGCCGGAGAGAAAATTGATTTGGCTGTTGATAGTATCCAACAGCTAAAAGCGACCCAAAGGGACGTTACCCTCGATCAATTGGGAGAACTGGTGGTCAGTGAAAAAGAAGCGGATAATTACATGGAAGGGGTTTTGCAGCTTATCAAAGGTTTTTCCCTGCATTATTCAAAGGGTGAAGTGAACAAATCCGGCATATACCGTGCCAATGTTTCCGTAAAGGTCAGTGCACTTTGCAGTCAGTTTAAGCCAGAGGACTTTGATTATACTTATGGGAAAGTGGCCCCCAGGCTTCGGAAAATCCTCCTGGAAGCATATCAGAATAAGGTTTTTATAAACATTGACGCAGAAAGTTATCATCATCGTGATGTGATATTCCGTGTTTATCGAGAGGTTATTCTTGAAGATGAAAGGTTAAAGACCTACAAGGGCACTGGTGTAGTGCTTCAGGCCTATTTAAAGGACGCTTACGAACATTTTCTGGAAATTCTTTCTTTTGCCAGGGAAAAAGGCACGACTGTGCCGGTACGCCTGGTGAAAGGAGCATACTGGGATGCGGAGACCATTGAAGCGGATGCGCATGGTTTTCCGGCTCCGGAATTCCTTAATAAAGAAGAAACCGATTTGTACTTTCGTGTGATGTTATTCAAAATCCTGGAAAACTATCCCCACTTGCAACTGGAGATTGCCAGCCATAACTTTCAGGATCATGTTTTTGCCGAAAAACTCAGGGAAATGAAGTTCAAGGATACACCACCCATCGAGCATCAATGTCTGCATATGACTTATGAGGCCTTGAGCACTGCCATGACTGGAATGGGCTGGGTGGTCAGGAATTATATTCCAATTGGCAGTCTGTTGGTTGGGATGGCTTACCTGGTCAGAAGAATTATGGAAAATTCATCACAGGTGGGTGTATTAACGATCATGAGGAGTCACAAAGAAACCTTAAGCCTGATAGACCCGGTGGACAAGCTAAAGCGAATGAAAAAGGATGAAAAGCTTTCATTGGCACCTTCTCAGGTAAATCTTTCCGAAAATTTCCGGAATGTCCCGGCAATCAGGTTATTTCTGTATCCGGAGCGGATACATGTCAATGAAGCACTTTCAGTATTGAAACAAGATTTTGGAGAAACCTATCCGAACCTGACGGCCCACTTGAACGGAGATACGGAGCATGTTATCAGTTCTTCGGATCCCGGACTGGTTGTGGGAAAAATAAAATTTGCCACCCTCAAAGATACAGAGGAGATAATCAAAAAAGCCCATGATCATTATCAAGCTGGTTCCTGGGCTAACAATAGCTGGCAGGAACGATGTTCCGTCATGGTCAATGTGGCCAATATTCTGCTTTCAAAACGCTTATACCTGGCTTCCCTGATTGTTTATGAAGCCGGGAAGACCATCAGTGAAGCCATTGCTGATGTGGATGAGGCCATAGATTTTGTTAATTTTTATCTTCGAGAAGAAAAAAGACTTGTTCAGAATTCCCATCATCTTCTTAACAGGGGAGTTGTTGCTGTGATTTCCCCCTGGAACTTTCCCATTGCCATTTCCTGTGGAATGATCGCCGCCCCCCTGGTAGCTGGAAATACGGTGATTCTTAAATCTGCTGAGTCAACGCCACTTATTGCACAATGTCTGGTAGATATTTTTTATGAAGCCGGACTGGAAATAGGGACACTGACTCACTGTCCGGGAACAGGGGAAGATGTCGGACAGGCCCTGGTGGATAGTGAACAAATTGCCCAGGTGGTATTCACCGGAAGCAAGGAAGTGGGCACGATGATTTCCAGCCATGCAGGCAGGCGATTATATCACAATCCCCTTCATCAAATAGATTATCCGGCAAAACCGGAAACAGAGATGGGTGGGAAGAATGCCATCATTGTGGCGGAAAATGCAGAGCTGGATGAAACCATGGCAGGTATCATTTATTCTGCCTTTGCTCATGCCGGGCAGAAATGTTCTGCCGCCAGCCGAATCATCGTTTCCAATAAAATCAAAGACAAGCTCATTGAACGATTGAAAGAGGCAGTCAGGGATGTGGAAGTCGGACCTGCTTATGAATATAAAACATTGATTAATCCTCTGATAACCGGCGGTGAAAAGGAAAGACTGATGAAGCAAACCAGCGAGGCTGAAAAGGAAGCAAAACGAAGTGGGGGAAGGGTGATTATTGACCGGTCAAATGAGCAATTTGAAGGATTTTGTGTTGGTCCGGCATTATATGAAGTACCCCCGGAATATGCCTTGAATCCTGAGACGTTTTGCCACAGGGAATTGTTTGCACCGGTGATACATGTCACCGGGTTTGATACCCTCAAAGAAGCTGTGGAAATATTTAACGCTACTGATTATGCGCTGACCGGTGGAATTTACAGCCAGTCACAAGATGATATTGACTTTTGTACGGCCAGGATGGAAGCAGGAAATATTTATGTAAACAGGAAAATTACCGGTTCAAGGGTATTTATTGAACCCTTCGGTGGTTTTAAAATGTCAGGCACCGGTCCGAAAGCCGGTAGCAAGCAGTATGTCAGATCCTTTCACATAGAGAAACCTTCTTTTCCGGAAATGGATTGTGAAGGGGATAAGTATTTCTTGGAAAATATTGGAGCACACGATCTTGAATTGGCTGGTAAAAGCAATCTTGGATTTGAACAGCGGGTTCAGCTGTTTAAGGATGCAATGTCTTTATTAATAAACGATTTAAGAACAGAAGGGAATCATAGATATGATCATTATAAGGTTGTCAATCTGATGTTTCAGCTGTCCGATTGGATCGATAAAAACCTTTATGATTTTATTTATGCCCCTCATCCAAACAGAAAAATACCCGGCCAGATAAGTTTTGCAGATTACCGCCTAATCAAGGAAAAATCGGTGGTGATTACATGTAACCGTACACCTCATGCGACTACAATGCTTTACGTGCTTTCCGGAATAGCATTGGGGAGCGGGATGAACATCATCACCACCACAAAAGAAGCCTTTAGTTTCTGGGAAAATTTGCAAAGTCTTAACAGTGATAACATTTTGATAAAAAAGATGAGTACCCGTTATATTTCCAGGTTGTTTCAGCAAAATCCATATATCAGCAATGTCATATCAGATTTACCCGCCAATAAAGAAGATGATTTGTTAAAATTGATTTTTGCCGGAAACCAAAATGCAAAGCGGTTAATACAATTGCTATCTTCGCTGGATTCCCCTTCCTGCGAAAAATTTGAAAAATACCTCCTGAAATTTATCAACATCCGGTCCTTTGCCATCAATACCGTGCGGTTTGGAGCACCCCTGGAAATCGAGAAATAAAAACTTGCTTGGTTATGAATAATTAACAAATAGTTTTATTTTTGTTAAATTCATAACAATGCAAGTGAAATTAAATCTATGGAAGCAATTTATTCTGATACCCATTATTATATTGAGAAGGAAAATCAATTTGGAGCCCATAATTATCATCCTCTTCCAGTGGTATTAAGCAAGGGGAAAGGAGCTTTTTTATGGGATGTGGAAGGCAAGCGGTATTTTGATTTCCTTTCGGCTTATTCTGCAGTAAATCAGGGACATTGTCATCCAGCCATCATATCAGCGCTGAATAAGCAGGCACAAGCCCTTACATTGACTTCCAGGGCATTTCATAATGATAAACTCGGAATAACTGAAGCGTTTCTTTCAACATTGTTTGGCTATGATAAAGTATTGATGATGAATTCGGGTGCCGAGGGGGTTGAGACTGCCATGAAGCTTTGCCGGAAGTGGGCATATCAGGAAAAAAACATAGCGGAAAACCATGCAAAAATGTTGGTTTGTGAAAACAATTTTCACGGGAGAACCATATCCATTGTTTCCATGTCCACCGACCCCGATTCAAGAAATCATTTCGGGCCCTTCACCCCTGGTTTCATTAAAATTCCGTTCAATGACCTTTCGGCCCTTGAAAGTGTTTTAGAAAGTGACCCGGAAATTGCAGGGTTTTTAGTGGAACCGGTTCAGGGAGAGGCTGGTGTGAACGTACCCGATGATGGGTTTTTAAAGGGGGCCTATTCAATTTGCAAGAATCATCAGGTACTATTCATAGCGGATGAAATACAAACCGGATTGGCAAGGACTGGCAAATTGCTGGCCTGTCACCATGAAAACGTGCAACCTGATATCCTGATTCTGGGAAAAGCATTATCAGGGGGGATTTTCCCAATTTCTGCCGTGTTGGCAAATGACAATGTCATGTTGACCATAAAACCCGGGGAACATGGTTCCACATTCGGGGGAAGTCCACTGGCTTCAGTAGTGGCCAAAAAAGCTGTGGAAGTGATTTTGGAAGAAAAACTGGCTGACAATGCCATGAAGCTGGGAGAACTTTTCAGACATGAGCTTCAAAAGATGAACCTGCCAATGATTGAGACCATCAGAGGAAAAGGTTTATTGAATGCGGTCGTCATCAGAAAACATGATCAATTTACGGCCTGGGATGTTTGTCTGGCGCTAAAAGATAAGGGATTGCTTGCCAAACCTACCCATGGGCATATTATCCGTTTTGCCCCTCCCCTGGTCATCCAAGAAAGTGAACTATACCAGGCCCTTTCAATGATTGAATCTGCCATAAAAAACATTATATAAAACCACTAAATATAAGCGATAGGAGAATTGTAAAACATAAAACCATAAAGAAATGAGTTATTATATCAGTAAAAAGGTGAACGGAAATTTTGATAAAGCCGTGAAAGACGTAAAAGAAAAGCTTCAGGAAGAAGGATTTGGCGTAATATCCGAAATAGACATCGATCAGAAGTTGAAAGAGAAACTGAATGTGGACTTCAGGCCATATAAGATTCTGGGTGCCTGTAATCCGCCAGCTGCATATGAAGCATTACAAAAAGAAAGCAAGATCGGTACCATGCTGCCCTGTAATGTCATTATTCAGCAACTAACTGAAAATTCCATCGAAATAGCAGCTGTTGATCCGGTAGCGTCCATGCAAGCTGTTAAAAACAGTGAGTTGGAAGGCATTGCCAATGAAATAAAGGCCAAATTGGCAAAATTTATAGAGAAAGTTTAATATGTACATATGATAATATATATAAAAATGAATTTTTGGTATTATTTTTGTAAA
>CAYFUP010000032.1:17816-20582 GCA_964346235.1 uncultured Bacteroidales bacterium
AAAAAAAACAAAATAGCAGCCATATTCATTGGAATAGGCTTGTTAGGAGGGTATTTGTACTGGTACTTCATCGGATGTAATTCAGGTACTTGTCCCCTTACTTCCGTATGGTATGGCAATGCAGCATATGGGGCCATGATTGGTTATCTGGTAGGAGATTCTATACAAGGATATACCAGAAAGCAAAAAGAAAAAAAGGAAAACGAGCAGGTTCAGTGACATAATCAGTGATAAATTAGTATAAATTAATAAACATCTTGAAACTACGACTATGAGAAATGTAACAATCACATTGGCCATCTTTTTTGCGTTCAGCATCATATCATGTGGAAATAACAATGACAGCAAAGTTAAGGCTGATAACCCCGAAAGCAATCCAAAATCAGAAACAGTTCAGGAAGGAGCCACGGAGCACATCACCAAAGCGGAATTTCTGGATAAGGTGATGAATTATGAAGAAAATCCGGAACAATGGGTATTTGAAGGAGACAAACCATGTATCGTTGATTTCTATGCTGACTGGTGTGCTCCTTGCAGAATGACCTCTCCGATTCTTGAAGAATTGGCCAAAGAATACGCAGGAAAAATCAATATCTATAAGGTGGATACGGACAAAGAGGGTGAACTGGCATCAGTATTCGGCATCAGAAGCATACCCTCATTTCTGTATTGTCCGGTGGATGGTGATCCGGTCATGTTATCAGGTATCGCTCAAAGCAAAGAAGAAACGAAAAAGATGTTTAGAAGCAGGATAGAAGAGATATTGCTCAAACAGGATTGATCCATTGACGCGATTAAATAAAGAGGCATTGAAAATATACATCATCGTGGCCATTCAATTGGCCGGTCTTCTTTATGTCGCCATCTCTGCTCCATTATTTGCTGATTCAAGCTGGTTGCTCATCATAGAAGTGTTGGGCATCATCCTGGCGCTGTGGGCTATATTGGTCATGAATCCTTTCAAGGTGCGTATTCTGCCTTTTCCCAATCCCTCAGTGGAGATGCTTCAGAAAGGGCCTTACCGGATTATAAGACATCCGATGTACACATCCATTTTTTTAGTAGTCGGTTCGCTGGTAATGTCCTACTACACGATATATCGACTAATGGTATTGATTATTCTTTTTGCCTTCCTGGTTTTAAAGGTGCATATAGAAGAATCTTTGCTGGAAAACCATTATGAAAATTACCGTTTGTACAAAAAGAAAACCTTCCGTTTCTTTCCGTTCATCTATTAAAGAATTGTTTCTATTAATAAACCCCGTCTATTGATAAACCCCCGTCTATTAATAAACCCCGTCTTTTGATAAATTCCACCTTTTGATGAACTCAAGGTAAAAATGAATCTTATCCATTATTAGCCCTCTTTTCATAATGAATTCAGTCTGTTGATAAAACCTTTATAAAAATGAATTTCAGCCAAGGATAAACTTCATCTATCAATATGCAACATCTATTGACAAACCTCATGGATTGAATAAGCAAGATCACCATATCTGAAGCAAAATATTTATACATTTGCACCCAAAACTCCATGACGGTGAATAAAGATACTATTGCCGAAGCGTTTCATGCTTTCAACCATCAAAACATCCTGGTCATTGGTGACGTAATGCTGGATGTATATATTAGCGGTGAGGTGAACAGGATTTCTCCCGAAGCCCCTGTACCCGTATTGCATGTAAACCATGAAGAACAAAGAATTGGCGGGGCTGCCAATGTGGCACTGAACCTTCGTTCGCTGGGAGCAAAACCTATATTATGCAGTATAATCGGCAATGATAAAGAAGGAGGACATTTCTCTGCTTTATTGAAAGAAAATGACATCTCAGGGGAGGGGATGTTAATTGATGAGAAAAGAATAACCACCGTTAAGACCAGGGCCATAAGTTATAACCAGCAACTTCTGAGGATTGACAGGGAAAAAAATGAATACATAGGACAGGAGCTGGAGGATCAGTTATATCGTAAAATCAGTGAAATCATCTATCAAAAACAAATAGCCGGAATCATATTCCAGGATTATGATAAAGGAATACTCACTCCTTCCTTAATCCATATGGTTATTCAGTTGGCCCGGTCAAGGCAAATCCCGACATTTGTCGATCCCAAAAAAAGAAATTTTCATCATTACCGGCAAGTAACCGTTTTCAAACCGAATTTTAAAGAATTCAGGGACGGTTTGGGAGTCATGTTAAATAATGCCAAAACCGGAAGC
Source organism: uncultured Bacteroidales bacterium (assembly GCA_964346235.1). Taxonomy (GTDB): domain Bacteria; phylum Bacteroidota; class Bacteroidia; order Bacteroidales; family CAYFUP01; genus CAYFUP01. The sequence continues at coordinate 20,035 of CAYFUP010000032.1, forward strand.
ATCATTGATGAAGCTCAAAAATACTTAACTTCCAGCGAAAATCAGGTACTTCTGCTTACCTTATCGGAAAAAGGAGTTATTGTCGCTGACAAGTATTCGGGTCAGCATATACCTGCCAAAATACGGGATATTGCCGATGTATCCGGGGCCGGTGACACAGTCATAAGCACAGCCAGTTTGTGTTATATCAATCACTTAAGTCTCTATGAAACGGCGCATGTCGCAAATATTGCCGGGGGACTGGTATGCCGGAAGCCGGGGGTGGTGGCAGTAAATAAACAGGAACTTCTGGATGAGGTGGTTCAGGAAGGTTAAATATCACATTATCCTTTGAATTGCCTGATTCCTCTTTTCCATAGCCTTTGAAACTTGTTTCTGTAATATAATAACAAGTAAATCCTGGGCCTGAAAGTGACCATCATCCATCCGATGCCTTTATTCAGGGAATTGTGGAGATAGTATTCTTTATGATTTCTGCTGAATTTATAAACCTTGCCCTTGTATTTATCAGGCATGATGAGGGGGTCAGGTTGACGGGCCGCATCGCC
>CAYFUP010000033.1:0-20563 GCA_964346235.1 uncultured Bacteroidales bacterium
GCCCTCATGTTTATCTCAACTCATTTTGTGAACGGGCGTTAATGAGGGGTTCATAAGAAACAAATGTTTAGTAAAACAATGTGGCTTTCGGAAGACTGGTCAGGATAGTTTACACGTAAGGTAAGCATTTCCTTGGCTTTTCACCCGAAAGCTACGGTTTTATCAATTGCTGGCAGGTCTTCTGGCTTACCCATTTTTAGCACCTTCCCATTTCGTAAACATGAAACAGTGGTCTGCTTGCTAAAAAACCCGGGAATTTATCCGGGTTGGGATTACAGCTGCGGGGACAGCTCCGGAATTTTTACTTTTATCAATTATAACCTTTCACCTGATGAATACTGATATTCAATAAACCATTGATTAGCAGAATAACGGCAAAAACCGGCTATTGACATGAACCCATTAGGATCAATTGTTAAATGACAAAACCAAAGCACCGGATTCCCTTTCCTTGAAAAAAGGAAAACCAACAAAATATTTTTCAAAAATAATACATTTTATGCAAAATATAAAAATGAGTTGTTAACGCAAAATCCTGAATGTTAAATTAACTCTATCTCAATCAGTGGTTTAATGATTGTTCATATCTTCCAGAACCATTGTAGATCCCACTTCAATCAGCTTCTTCCTGGTGAAATTTTCATGCACTGACGTTCAAAAAAGGAAATGAACCGAGTTTACGAGCTTGCCGAAGGGAATAAATCATGAGGATTCCATGGTAATAAAAAGAAAAAGTTCATATTATTGTAGTTGTATTTACATGATAATTAACCATTTAATTGTAATTTAAGCGAATGAAAAATGATGAAAGGTTTATTGGATGTTACCTTAAACTAAATGTTTTCAGAATATTAAGCGTCTGAAATTCTTATCAATGATTATTTTTGTAAAAATTTTGGTGTATGGACAAATTGATTCCTTTTCTTATGATGATGATGCCAGGCCTTATCAACTGCCAGGCACAAATTGAAAATCACATTCTGGATGAATTGAAATTCCGGTCCGGTAAAGTCATGGCGTTTTCCTTTAGTCCCGATGGAAAAGAATTGCTTGCTGGCCTGGAAGAAGAGAAATTTCTGATTTACAATATGGCAGAGGAAGCGATCAAACTGGAAGTTGAACAAGCCCATTATGCCGGTGTAAAAGCTTTGATGTACACAACCACCGGAGATTCACTTTTCTCAACCGGCGATAAGCAGGTTTATTTGTGGAACACTGCAGGAAAAAGATTGCTCTCCTTCGGAGGCAATGCTACTTATGGCTGGTCTCTCTCTGCAACGCCTAACTATAATTACATTGCTTGTGGATCATTTGAGAGACACTTCCGGGTCTGGGAAGTAGAAGACGAAGCTGAACCCATGGAATTCAGTCAACATGACAAAAGTGTTCTTGCTGTTGCTTTTTCCCCAAACGGAAAATACCTGGCCAGCGGTTCCAGGGATCAGAAAATCCATATCTGGGACTGGACAAATAAAAAGATACTTTTCACGCTCGCAGGGCATGCTGACAATATTTATGATATTGAATATTCTTCTGACGGAACCATGCTTGCCAGTGCTTCTAAGGATAACAGCATCAGACTTTGGGACTTTCAGAATAAGCGCCTGGTAAGGATCCTTTCCGGGCATGACCGGGCTGTTATGTCCATAGATTTTAGTCAGGACGGACATTATCTCATTAGCGGGTCGTTTGATCATACTGTGAAAATATGGGAAACCCAAACCGGCAATAATGTTTTTACCTATAGAAAACATGAAGGACCTGTGAATGAAGTTTCTTTTGGTCCGAATGACACCATCTTTGCCAGCGCCTCGGATGATGAAACCTTGTTACTTTGGAAGTTGAACAAAGAAATATTTGTGGATTATTATTTTCAGGAAGCATTCTTCAAAGAAATGAAGAACAGCGGATTGATTGATGAACGCAGAAAAGGGGAATCACGTTCCGAATACAAGGAGCGGCAGGAAAGCGCTGATGATTTCAGGAAGGAATTATATGAAAAATACTACCAGCAATACCTGAAAAAAAGAGACAATATGGAACTGAAAACCACGGATTAAGCAGTGGATGGCATTAATATGATTTTATGCGCTCTGTTTGGTTATTCAACAAACCGTTTCAAGGGGTTTAAACCAAAATTGATCTAAAATGTTCCAACTATATCGGTATATTTTTTATATTTTTATAAACTCAAAACCACTACACCATGAAAAAAGAAACCAACCAGTCCAGAAGAAAATTCTTGCTTCAACTCGCTGGCGTAACATCAAGCCTGATGTTGCCCGTAAATATATTTGGATCGAACAGTTCGAAAAAATCAGATAAAATCGGTGCTATCTTGCCATTAAGAAAATTGGGTAAAACTGGTGAAGAAGTCACCATGCTTGGACTCGGTGGATTTCACATCGGTTGGACGACCGAAAAAGATGCCCGGGAAACCATTGAAGCTGCATTAGAAGGTGGTATTCGTTTCTTCGACAGTGCAGAAAGTTATGGGCAAGGGAGAAGTGAAGAACGCTATGGGAAATACCTGGTCCCCAAATACAGGGATGAAGTATTTATAATGACCAAAACCCAGGCCAGGGATGCAAAAACAGCCAGGGAGCATCTTGAAGGTTCGCTGAAAAGGATGAAAACGGATTATATCGATTTATGGCAGATCCATTCGTTGCGTTCCCCTGATGACACAGATAACCGTCTGGCAAATGGGGTATTGGATGTTGTCAAAGAAGCAAAAAAATCCGGAAAGGTAAAATATATTGGATATACCGGACATAGCAATCCGCATGCCCACCTAAGGATGCTTGAAAAAACAGAACCCGGAATTTTCGACACCGTGCAAATGCCCATTAATCCGGTAGATGCCGTTTATCATACCAGTTTTATCCAGCTGGTCATGCCTAAGCTTCTTGAACAGAATATTGCTCCCTTAGCCATGAAAACTTTGGCCGACGGAAGGTTCTTCAACAAAAAAGAACAAAATGGAAAGGTAACATGGGAATCAGATTCACCTGTCATTCCCGATTATATATCCATGGAAGAAGCCATTTATTATGCGATGTCATTGCCCATCTCCGTACTTATCACGGGAGCAGAAAATGCATCCCTCGTCAAAGAAAAAATTGAACTTACCAAATCCTTCATTCAATTCTCTGAAGCTGAGCGAGAGAAAGTCATTAATAAAGTGGTAGATCTTACTGATAAAGAAAAAGTTGAATATTATAAAAAGGTTTAGTTTTTCTTTCATTATGAAATGATTTGGTTTTTAAATGGTTTTTTCAGCACAGGAAAGCAGTGAAGATTTTTTTCATGATGTTCTTGAATTATTCTACTTTCAAGTCAGAAGAAATTCATTATATAAAAAATACATTGAACTGCTTGACATTGATCCTTTAAGCATAAAGCACCCGGATAAAATTCCGTTTTTACCCATTTCTTTTTTTAAAACGCATAAGGTTTACAGCGCTGATCAAACGGCAGAAAAAATTTTTTACAGCAGTGGTACCGCAGGCCTCCAAAAAAGCAAACATTATGTGGCAGACCTTTCCTTATATGAAGAATCATTTATGAAAGGTTTCCGCTATTTCTATGGTGATCCCCGTAATTACTGTTTTTTTGCCTTGTTGCCTTCTTACTTGGAGCAACAGGGTTCATCCCTGGTATATATGATGGATAGGCTCATCAAAAATAGCCAATTCCCGCAAAGTGATTTCTTTTTATACAATTATGATGAGCTTGTGAAGCAACTCAAAGAGAATGAATCACGAAAAATCCCGACCATCTTGTTTGGTGTTAGCTTCGCGTTGTTGGAGCTGGCTGAACATTATAAACTTGAATTACATCACACCATGGTCATGGAAACCGGAGGGATGAAAGGACGAAGGAAAGAACTGACCCGTGAAGCAGTGCACAATGTTTTAAAGGAAAGGTTTGGGGTACCTGTTATTCATTCGGAATATGGCATGTCGGAGTTACTATCACAGGCCTACGCCAAAAAAGAGGGCCAATTCATGGCCCCTCCCTGGTTAAAAATTTTTATCAGGGATATCTATGATCCGTTTGATTTCCTGCCCAAGGGTCGCAGCGGTGGAATCAACATTTTTGATCCGGCCAACAAATATTCCGTCTCTTTCATTGAAACTGAAGACATTGGCAAAAGAAATGTGAATAACACATTTGAAGTGCTTGGAAGAATTGATTATTCGGATATAAGAGGTTGCAACTTATTGGTGGCCGGGGAATGAAGGACCGATAGCAGCCTTGCTTGCTTTTTTCGAATTTCTTCTATCCCGAGTCCTTTTTCAATGGCTTTTTCAAGAAAATGCCTCGTTAAATTTTTCTTCCATTCATAGTATAATACTTTGCCTGATAAAAATACATATCGGGGTTTTCAGGATCAACCAGTTCAGTGGATCAAAGGCATATATAACAGGCCATTTTTGATGTTCATCGTAGTTTCGGGGTAAATAGACTTCGCAATGCTGCGATGAATCAAAGCGACAGATAAGATTCCGGGGGTTCATTCAGTGAGATGGACGATGCCTGATGAATGTTAAGACCATGGTTTTGATTATCAAAACCATAAAACATCAACAAACATAAGCTCATTAAAATGAAAAAATAATGGATACTTGTGAACGAACATTGATGATACTTTAGGAAACAGTTTATTTCATGAAAATCAACATTACCTGTATTAACCCCTGTCTGTATTTCCAATGTCAATCAGCTTGCCTTGTTTTACCCGGTAATATGGCTAATACACGATGAATACAGCTAATGCAGATGAGTACTGATAAGATGGGTAAACTCTTCACGGGTGGATATATCATTCAAAAATACCCCCGTAAAAGCTGAAGTCGTCGTGACGGAGTTTTGTTTTTGTACGCCCCGCATCTGCATACACATGTGATGTGCTTCAATGACAACGGCAACACCGAGTGGAGATAATGCTGACTGAATGCAGTCCCTTACCTGCATGGTCAGTCTTTCCTGAACCTGAAGACGCCGGGCATAGGCCTCCACTACCCTGGCTATCTTACTCAAACCGGTTATATAATGATTTGGAATATATGCTACATGAGCTTTTCCATAAAAAGGTATCATATGATGTTCGCACATGGAATACAAATCTATGTCCTTTACAATCACCATCTGCTTGTATTCTTCTTTAAATTTTGCTGATTTCAGAATCTGATAAGGATCCTGATAATAGCCCTGGGTCAGAAACTGAATTGATTTGGCAACCCTGAGTGGCGTATCTTTTAATCCTTCCCTGGATGTATCCTCCCCGATTAAATCCAATATACGCTTATAATTATCTGCTAACTTTTCAGTCGTTTCCTTATTCCATTTCTCTATTTTTGTAAAGCCTTCTGATTCATTCTTATTAAAATCATTATAGACGATATTTTCTTCCATGATTTGATTTTTTAATTTCCGTAAAACTCAACATAATTGTTTTCCGTTTCCTCAATCTTAATCTTGTGTAATTCAATACCAAAACCGCTCAAAGGGGCTTCCAGCTCATCCCAAATAGCCATGGCAATGTTTTCAGTAGTCGGATTTTTTCCATCCATAAAATCCACTTCAAGATTTAGATTCTTATGGTCAACTTTATGGATTATTTTTTCTTTGATTAAATTGCTCAGCTGCTTGAGGTTGATTAAAAAACCGGTTTCGGGATCCGGTTCTCCCTTGACCGTCACATAGAGGTTATAATTATGTCCATGCCAGTTCGGATTGGCACACTTCCCAAACACTTCCAGATTCTCTTCTTCTGTATAGCTTTCTTTATAAAGCCTGTGGGCTGCATTAAACCGTTCACGGCGCGTTATAAATATCATAATTGCCAAATTTAATAAAATATACAAGCTTATAAAGAATTTGTTGCGAATTAATTTATATTTTTAAGCAATGGGTTTCTTGTAGCAGCCTTCCAAAAAAAATATGTAGGTTTGCAAATAATCTATTTCTAATCAAATCTCTTTAAAACACAAATATATGATTGTTGTGACAGGAGCTGCCGGATTTATTGGCAGTAACATGGTGAGCAAATTAAACACCGAGAACTATAAAGATATCGTAATTGTGGACGACTTTTCGAATCCAGAGAAAAATAAAAACCTGATAGGTAAAATTTACAGCGAATCTGTAAACCGGGATGAATTTTTCAGCTGGCTTGACAAAAACCACCGGTTCGTTCAGTTTATATTTCATATCGGGGCACGTACTGATACCGCAGAATTTGATAAAGCCGTTTTTGACAAATGGAACCTGCAATATTCAAAATACCTTTGGAATGCCTGCATTGAATTTGGTTTGCCCCTTATTTATGCTTCTTCGGCGGCCACTTATGGTTCGGGGGAGATGGGTTATGAAGACAGTCATGATTTGGTAAAAAAGCTTAAACCCCTGAATCCTTATGGTGAATCGAAAAACAATTTTGATAAATGGGCACTGGAGCAAGAAAAAAAACCATATTTCTGGACAGGTTTGAAGTTTTTTAATGTTTACGGGCCCAATGAATATCATAAAGGCAGGATGGCATCCGTCATCTTTCACGCCTTTCGCCAAATCAAAGAAACGGGAAAAATGAGATTGTTTCGGTCACACCGGAAAGATTATAAAGATGGGGAGCAACTGCGTGATTTTGTTTATGTTAAAAATGTAGCAGCAGTGATGTTTTTTTTCATGCATCACCGGAAAGACTCAGGGCTCTACAACCTGGGAACCGGCAAAGCCAGGACATTTCTGGATCTCACCAAAGCTACCTTTTCCGCTATGAAACTCAAACCGCGAATCGAATTTATCGATACTCCGGAGGATATCAGGTATAAATACCAGTATTATACTGAAGCCAACATGGTTAAACTACGTTCCGTTGGATATGATAAACCTTTCTATTCACTCGAAAGCGGAATTCAAGAATATATAGAAAACTATCTGATACCTGAAAAATACATTTGAGCGCTGAAATTCATAATTATCCTTGAATTTAATTGGAAAACAGGTAATTATTTATTATACTTGTATTAACATCCACTAAACCGGCAAAACCATGAAAACAGATGTGACCCGATACATTCAAAAACTGCTTGTTTTCATTATATTATCAAGCATTGGCATATACAGCAGCATATATATTCCTCTTTATGTTGTGATACCGGCCTTATTATTTATCCTGTCATTTATACATGAAAGGATAACTGATGAAAAGCCCCCTTATCTGTTTTCTATGACTACCATTGATGAATTCATCAACACCAAAGGTGGTTTTTGGAATTTCTTCAAAATATTGGTCAACTTGTTTGGAATGATTTATGACATTGTTGTCAGGGTTGTATGGGGCATTTATGTTTTGTTTTTCTTTCTGCTGGATATCATTTCCCTAATCAAAGAAATACTGTATTGGATTATCCATGCCATTATATGGTTTCTTAAATTACTCGTCCCTCCCATTATTTTCCTTTATAAAACCCTCATCCATTATTTCATTAAATGGATATGGTGGATATACCAACTTACTTTTAAAAACATCGGACTAAGTGTTAATTTCAATTACCTGGTTATAAGTTACTGGGGTTCAGCAATCGCCTTGTTTGCTGTTTTCATATTTTACTACCTTGATGTGTTGGTAGGTACCACCGGATTAATATATATCGGTGTAGTACTAGCTACCCTGCCTCTTTCCTGGGCATTTGGTGAAATATCATCCACCAGGGAACAAAACCTGGAAGAAGATGATTATTCTGATCTGACCACCAATTTTGAGAATGGTTTTGAGTCTGTGAAATGGATGCTTTATTTTATTTTGGGTTTTCTGGCATTATTTATTATACAGGTGGCCCTTGACCTGCTTGGTTGGATGCCATCCGTGGGCTTAAGTGTTTTGGGATTAACCTTGAACATCAACACCTTAATATCTATCATTTTAATCATCCTGTTCATCCTGATTGTTTTTGCCACCATGATAATTCCCACGCACCTTTTGAATTCAGAAGAACAGGAATCATGGTTTTATGACATACTGGAATTTACCAAAGTGATATTGCAAAAAGGCATCAGATATATATTATCCCTTGTTCCCTCAGGTTTTTATGGAATGATATTGATGATCATCCCTGGCTTATTTGTTTATTTCTCCTTTTACATGACCAATCAAATAAAAAACGAAGTCATTGACCGGAGAATCAACCACTTCACAGAACAAATGCAACAAAGCGAATCAGAAAGGCAATCGTATGAGATCCGAAAAAAGATAGAGAAGTTAAGCCATTACCAGTCTTTTCCTGAAAACATCATGGAAGAGGCCTATGAATGGAGAAACATTGAGAATCAGATAAATCAGCTAAATCAAAACATCAGTCAAATCAACCAACGTTTAAGTGAGATGTCTATGGCTTTTCAGGAAGAAATGCAGGAGCTGAATAATCAGCTTGAAGAAGCACAACAAATAACCAATGAAGAAGCCAGAAGAGGGCAGGTAAACCTTATCAATGACCAAAAAAATACCCTGCAGGAAGCGCATGAAATCAATACCGAAAGATACCGCTTAAGAAAATTTGAGTACCAACAGGATAAATTATATTGGCAGAATATTAAAATGCAACTGCCTTTTGTCCTTTTCTTCGGAGTAATCTGGATAGCTGTATTTGGCGGACTGGTTCTTGCTTTTTATGTTTCTTACATTGGGAATGTCTTTTATCAGTTATATGGCTTCAGAGAAAGCGGAGAAATTACTTACTTTTCAAAAGTCATTGATGACCTGAACCAAAAGGACAACAAGCAACCGCTGCTGGGTTTCACCTGCCTGATTCTGATGGTGGCTGGCATCATTGTGTTGATTGCTGCCATCACATAGCATACCATTTATTAAAATACATTTATAAAAAGCAATTATACATCTGCTTAAAATTTCTGTTATCCATCATAACAAGCTCCAAAACATTCAACAACATATAAATCTTTTATATTTTTTTTCTTTATTTGTATATTGTTGACGAGTGATTGACTTTACTTCATGAAGAATTTGAATAAGGGCCAAAGGTTTTTTGAATCCATAGAAAAGTTTTTGCTTCATCTTCACCCGAAAAAAATAGATGTCCATGCCATTAAATATAACCGGACATTTGGATTGGGTGGAATATGTGCCTTATTATTTGTGGTATTATTGCTCACCGGCACCATCTTAAGGTTTTCGTATGTTCCCACCGTGGAAAATGCTTATGATTCGGTAACAGGACTGGAAAGCAACACGGTGTTCGGCGAATTTATCCGCAACCTCCATCATCTGTCTGCCATATTATTGATCGTCGCATCATTTTTACATTTATTGCGGGTCTATTTTTCACAATCTCTGTATCACAAAAGGGCAAAAAACTGGATTTATGGGTTGTTGCTATTCTTCCTGGTACTGGTTTCCAATTTTACCGGATACCTTTTGCCATGGGATCAACTCGCTTACTGGGCCATTACTGTTAACACGCAAATACTTGAATATGTGCCTGTTATAGGACACTCCCTGGCCAATATGGTCAGGGGAGGTGAAACGATTGACGGCAATACCCTGATAAACTTTTATACCATTCACACGGGTATCTTACCGGTATTATTTATTTTTTTAATGAGCATGCACTTTTGGCTGGTAAGAAAAGCCGGAGGTGTAGCTCTTCCTGTCCGGAAAGAAACCAAGAAGGTGGATGTTTTTCCCAATCTGGTGTGGAAAGAGGTTATGGTGGCATCCCTATTACTGGCGGGCTTGTTTCTGGCATCGGTATTTTATGAAGCCCCGCTGCTTGAAGAAGCCAATCCAATGGAAAGTCCCAATCCCACGAAAGCTCCCTGGTATTTTCTGGGCGCCCAGGAATTGCTGCTTCATATGCACCCGTTTTTTAGTGCAGGAATCATTCCTCTTTTTATGGGCTTCTACTTTTTTTACTTGCCATATTTTAAATTTAACAAACCCAATGAGGGGGTGTGGTTTAATTCATCCACCGGAAAAAAAATAACCCTGCAGTCAGCCTTAGTATCCTTTATATTTACCTTTCTGCTCATCTATTTGGTAGAGCATTTTCTTCATTTCGATATATGGTTATCGAACTGGCCCGGATGGATAGTAACCGGTATATTACCCCTTCTTTTATATGCGGGTCCTATTGGCACATACCTTTATGTCTGGCATATCAAGCATGAAGCCAACCATACAGAGTTGCTTATGGCAACAACAACCATCTTATTAACATCCTATATTGCCATGTCGTTTATTGCGCTTCTGCTAAGGGGGAAAGGAATGTTATTGATATTTTAAGAAAACCGAATGGTAATGCCCATCATGAAACTGAACAGAAGAAAATTCATTAAAAGATTACTCATGGCTATTGGGTCCGTTGAAGCATTTTTTCTGGTAAAAAACGGAATTCATAAATCCCATCTAACGGGCATTGATCATGAATGGATGAATGCCGGTAAGCCTGATGATTTTGTAAGAAACAGGATTTATCCTTTTTCCACCGGCAAGTTTTTTTTAAGTCGGTTTGAAGATGGGGGTTTCTTAGCCCTTTCAGTAAAATGTACCCATTTGGGATGTATCGTAAACTTTAACGAGGACTCAAAAGGCTATGACTGTCCCTGTCATGCTTCCCGTTTTAATCAATATGGAGAAGTTTTATCTGCACCGGCTACCCGGCCACTGGATATTTTTCCCATAACACTGGAAAACGGTGAATTACTCATTGACACCAACAATCCAATAAAAAGAAAAAAATTTAAAAGGTCACAATTAACCTATGCCTAATAACAAAACGAAATACCCTGAAAATATATGATAAAATCATGCATAAAAGAAACTAAGGCAAAAACTAAAAAGTCAAAATTAAACAATATAAAAACAGAAAAATCAGAATGAAACAGCAAAATTCACCATCAACTATGCATTGCATCGCATAGCAATCAATATGTAGAATCGCAGTTAACCTACGCATAATGGAGAATCGGAAGAAAACGGAAAATATCAGTCTAATCGCCATCATGGTGGCCATTATCTCTGTACCCCTGTATCTTATGATTAACAGCCGGGTCGATAATATCAGTGGTTTATCAGAAGCAGCTACATACGTAGGCCGGGAAACCTGTATTGAATGCCACCTGAATGAACATAACCAATGGATTGGTTCTCATCATGACAAAGCCATGGACCATGCCAACGACTCTACGGTTTTGGGTGATTTTAATGAGCAGGCGCTGGAATATAACGGAATGACCCATAAGATGTATAGAAAAGACAGTGGTTTTTTTGTTTATACAGACGGGGAAAACGGGGAGATGGAAGAATTTGAGATTACATATGTCTTTGGTTTTTACCCGCTGCAACAATACCTGGTTGAGTTCGATGGCGGAAGATTGCAAACCCTTTCCCTCACCTGGGATTCAAAAAACCATGAATGGTATCACATGGCAGAAGCCTTGCAGGATGAAATCATTGATCATAACAACTGGCTGCATTGGACGAATCAGGCACAAAACTGGAACGGGATGTGTGCCGACTGTCATTCCACCAATGTTGTTAAAGGGTATGATGTGGAAACGGATACCTATCACACCACTTGGAGCGAAATCGATGTTAGCTGTGAAACCTGCCATGGCCCTTCTTCAGAGCACCTTACATGGGCAGCAAAGGCTGAGTATGCGCGGGATGAGAATACTAATTACGGACTGGTCGTTAAAACCAGTGACATCAGCAATAAGGAATATGTTGATTTGTGCGTCCGCTGTCATGCACGACGGGGAGTTATTACCGATTTCATTCACAGTGAAAACATTTATGATCACACTATACCAAATCTCCCTACTGGAGAAGATTATTTTATCGATGGTCAGATAAAAGGGGAGGTTTATGTTTATGGTTCCTTTACACAAAGCAAAATGTATATGCAGGAAGTGCAATGCAATGATTGTCATAACGCTCACAGCACAGAACTGTTGTTTGATGACAATCAATTATGTACCCAGTGCCACCAGGCTGACGATTATGACACCTACGATCATCATTTTCATAAATCATTTGGTGAGGAAGGCGAAGCCGTGGTGGCAGATGATGGTGTCACATTTGAAGTGGGAGAAGGAACCCGGTGCATCAACTGCCATATGCCACAGAGATTTTATATGGGTGTGGATTACAGGGCTGACCATAGTCTGCGTATCCCCCGGCCTGATTTGAGTCAGAAGCTGGGTACACCCAATGCCTGCAACCAATGTCATGACGAAGAATCATATCAATGGGCGGTGGATTATATTGATGAATGGCACGGTATTGGTCGCAAGTCCCAGTACGGAGAAGCTTTTAAAGAATCCCGGACAGGAAGCCAGGAAGGATTTGAAGGATTGGTCAACATCTATCAGGATGATGTTTATCCGGAAATAGTCAGGGCCATTGCGGTTCATCTGATTGGAATGCACTACCAGTCAGAAGGAAAAGATATATTGCTGCAGGCAACAAATGATATAAACGGACATATCAGGTATTATGCCCTTCAAAACCTGATGATGGATGACCAAAGATCTATAAATAAGGTCTTGAGCCTGCTGAATGATCAAACCAAAGCCATCCGTATTGAATGTGCAGCCAAACTCAATGCGATGGGGCAGGAACAGGTTCCTGGCAGATACAGGGAAGCGTTCAGGGAAGCCAAAGATGAATACCTGGCATCATTGAAGTACAGCGCAGATTTCCCTTCAGGTAAATTTAACCTTGCCAATTTCTATTATAACGAGCAACAACTTGATAAAGCTGAAACTTTGTATGAAAAGGCCCTGAAACAGGACAGCCTGCTTCATGGTATCAAGGTCAATCTTGCACTGGTATATAATTCAAAAGGAAAGTATGAGGAAGCAGAAAAACTGTTAAAAGATTACCTGAAAAACAATCCCCAAGATGGACAAACCATGTTTACTTACGCTTTATTTCTGTCCGAACGCAAGCGATATAATGAATCCATGGAATATCTTTTAAAGGCTTCTGAATTATCTCCCCGGAATTCCCGCATAAAATACAATATTGCTATGATGTATGATTTTCGGGAGAATCCGGAAAAAGCGGAAGAATACCTGAGAAAAGCAATTTCCATCAATCCGGATAACCAGCATTATTATATGGCCCTTTTAAATGTGTTTATGAAATATGAATTCACCCAAAAAGCGCAGGAACTGGCCCGGGAAATACTGGAAAAGTTTCCGAATGTTCAGCAAAAGGAGCAGATTGAGCAGATAGCAACCAATCAAATTGGAACTGGCCAATCGGGCTAAGAATTGGAGTTCGTCAATTGAGGTGATAATTGCAACTCATCAATGGACGGAGAAAATGGGCCTCGATATCGTAAATGGCTTCTCCGGAAGCTCCATCTGGAACCTCCTATATTCCTTTCCGCCGGTTCCTGATGAAATGATAGAAAAAGGATTTGAAGATTTTGCCAACCGTTGGAAACCCATTTGTGATGCCTGTGAATAATTGGGGGTAAAGTACTGTCTTGAAGTGCATCTTACGGAGATTGCTTTTGACATTGCCTCGCCTGAAGGAGCTTTGAAAGCCATTAATTATCATCCGGGCCTTAAACCGGATTAAATATTTTGGGCCCCTTTCCGTTGAATGGAAGGACAGTGGTATGGACCGGGAACAAGGAGCAATAGAAGCATGTGAATATGTTAAAGATGTAGATTTTTTGCCTTCAGATATTTCATTTGACAGTGCTTTTGAGAAAGGAAAATAAAAATGATTAATTTTCCACCGGATGATCCCTCCGAAATGCCTTTACCCTTTCTTCAAAATCATTAAACTGAGATGGATGAATTTGTGAAACACAGGCCCTTAACCCTTCTGTTCGTTCGCTGCCTGTTATGTCAAGCGAAATGGCGCTGATGCCATAATACAGCAATTCATTCACCAGTTCGGCTCCTGAAAAACCCGGATAGGAAAAAGTAAAATAAAACCCGTCAGCAAGCGGCTTATGCTCATCTTTAGAATAAACCAGCTGAAATCCGTTTTTAATAAGTATTTCTTTCAGGTAACCAGCCCTTTGGCCATACTCCCTGACTCCTTCCACAAAATTGTATGATCCGTCATTTACAGCTTTTAGAATGGCCGCTACAGCATATTGTGGAGAATGAGCCGTACCGGCAGATAAAGCATACAGCGCCCCGTAGATCAATGCATGTCCGAAGTTTTCAGCAGTAAAACACCTTTTTAAATCAGGGAAATTCCTGTGAAATATGGCATTGGATGGTATAATGATGCCCATGCGCTGACCTGCGTAACTAAATACTTTAGAACTTGAAATCAATAACACAAAATTATCTGTATATCTCGCTACCGTAGGCTGAAAAGGTGGTATTCCGGGCTGACTGTAATCTTCCCTGAAATCCATTCCAAAGTAGGCCAGGTCTTCCATCACAATAACATCATATTTTTCTGCCAATTGGCCGATGATTTGCAACTCATGCTCGGTAAAGCAAATCCATGAAGGGTTGTTTGGATTGGAGTAAATGATCGTGGAAATCTTTCCATCCTGCAAGTATCCTTCCAGCTTTGCTCTTAGCTTATCACCCCTGAAATTATAGACATCAAAGCTTTCATATTTCAGTCCCATGACCTGCATTTGCTGTTTTTGTACCGGAAAACCGGGATCAATAAAGAGGGTGGTATCTTTTGATGCATCGCGCCTGCATGAAACCATAAAAGTGGCATAAGTACCCTGCATCGAACCAACTGATGGTATGCAATTTTCGGCATGAACATCGATATTCAGGAATCCTTTCACAAACCGTGAAGCTTCATTTTTAAATTCCGGAACGCCTTCCATCATCGGGTATTTTGAGGCGACCCCTTTATCCAAAGCTTCTTTCTCAGCTTCTACACCGATGGATACCGGATCCAAACCAGGGACTCCCATCTCCATACGCACAAATTTTTTACCTGTTTCCGCTTCAATGTCATTCACTATTTTTACCAGCTCCCGGATGGAAGCTTTTCCAGCATCTTCTATGCCAAGTTCTCTTTTATATCTATCAACGATTTCTTTTGATAAGGGTGTTTTTATTTGTTGCATCTGTACTTTTTCTCCTTTTCACCTTCCCGTTTTAGTTTCACCTATTATATTATCTATATCCGGTTTAGCAATACTCGTATTTATAAAAGGATTAAATCTTGTATAAATCGCTGGCTGCAATCAACTCCACCTGATGCTTCTGCAAAACTTCAACGCATTGTTCCGGATCATCTGCACGGATAATGACATTGGCGCTTTCATCCTGAATCACAGAAAATGCATATAAATATTCGATGGCAATTTGTTCCCCGCTCAGATAATGAAGTATCCTGGCTAAAGAACCGGGTTCATTGGGACAGGAAATGCAAATCACATCGGTAAGATTTACTGAAAATCCTTTTTCTTTTAGCACTTGATAAGCTTTATCCGGATCGGACACAATCAGCCGCAGAATACCAAATTCTGACGTATCCGCAATGCTCAGGGCTGACATATTAATCTTCGCCTCTCCCAAAGCATTGGTCACTTCATGTAACCGGCCTGTTTTGTTTTCAAGAAATACTGAAATCTGTTTGGCTATCATGATTGAACTTTTTTATTATACATTTCTTTTGTCCATCACCCTTTTGGATTTACCTGCAGTCCGTTTAATGGTTTTCGGCTCCACCAGTTTTACTTTAACGGTCAAACCCAGGGTGCTCTGAATTTTATGGCGGATTTTTTGCTGAAGGGCCTCCAGGGCTTTAATTTCATCAGAGAAAAATGATTCCTGAACTTCCACCATGATGGTAAGGGTATCCATGGAGCCATCCCTTTCCACAATGAGGAGATAATGCGGCGAGGTTTCTGTCATTTCCAGCAATACAGATTCTATTTGTGAAGGAAATACATTCACCCCACGTATAATAAGCATGTCATCCGAACGCCCGGTCGTCTTTTTCATCCGCACCATGGTCCGTCCACATTCACATTTTTCATAATGGAGACTGGTGAGATCTTTTGTCCGGTAACGTATCAATGGCAACCCTTCTTTGGTTACTGTGGTAAAGACCAGCTCTCCCTCTTCACCTTCTGGAAGTGGCTCAAGGGTTTGTGGGTCTATGATCTCCGGAATAAAATGATCTTCAAAGATATGCAAGCCTTCCTGTTGTTCACATTCTGTAGATACCCCGGGGCCAATGACCTCGCTCAGTCCATATATATCAATGGCTTTAATGTTAAGCTTTTCTTGTATTTCTTTTCGCATGCTTTGAGTCCATGGTTCGGCACCCAAAACACCCACCCTGATTTTCAATTTGCGCCTGTCAATGTTGGCTTCATCAATGGCTTCTGCAAGATACAAAGCGTATGAAGGGGTACAAGCAATGACGGTTGAGCCAAAATCTTCCATGAGCTGCAATTGTCTTTCTGTATTCCCTCCTGAAATGGGAATGACCGAAGCTCCGAGTTTTTCTGCCCCATAATGAACACCGAGTCCTCCCGTAAAAAGGCCATAGCCATAAGCTATCTGAATAAAATCATCCCTGTGTGCGCCGGCACATGCAAGGGTTCGGGCCATTACCTCCGACCAGGTTGAGATGTCCTTTCGCGTATAACCTACCACGGTGGGCTTACCGGTTGTCCCGGAAGATGCATGCAATCGAACAATCTCAGACATGGGAACAGCAAACAGACCAAAGGGATAATTGTCTCGCAAATCATCCTTGACCGTAAAGGGCAATTTCCTGATATCTGAAAGCTGATGGATGTCCTCCGGACCAACATTCATTTGCTGCATTTTTTTTCTGTAAAAGGGGACATTGTGATAAACGCGTTCTACCGTTTCCTTCAGGCGTATTAATTGAATCTTACTCAAGTCCCCACGGGACATGCATTCTATGGTCTCATTCCAAATCATAATTTCCTGTTTAAAAAAAGCAAATATTGTCATCAGTGCGATACTGTGACAATGGTTAATAAATATTTATCATCACCCATGTGATACTTTGAAAATGATTAAAACGTATACATCATCATCAGTAAGATCCGGTTATTTCTTGTTAAATGGGCATCCTGGTACAAACCATCCGTAAATGAGATTCGTCCGGTTCCATACGAAGCGGCTGTCAGTTCATATTCAGCCACAAACCGAAAATTGTTTACGTTTAAGGCCAGATGTCCGGCTACCCGGTATATGCTCTGTATGTTCTGAAAAAAACCATAGGTAATACCTTCCTGAAAATTGCTGTTAACCGGATCAATTAATTCATCAACCGTTCCCAGGTTTTTGATATACCCCCCATAGATTCCGTATTGTAACCTGTTGCCATACACCAGGTTCAGATAGGAAGATAGGGTATTATAATTGGTATAGGTTTCCTGGCCATTTGCCATATCATATGACTTAATTCCGAATCCTCCAGGTATCAGAAAATGTTTCATATTCTGTCCATATACGGACTTTGCAAGAATTTTTAGCTGACTGCTTTTATATTGGGCATATCCAAGATAACTCATGCTGGTAAGAAATTCATCGGCCTTATATTCGTTATTAGCCGTGTCCTTCACAAGCATCTTAGGTTTGGTGAGATTATGAGAGATTCCTGCTCCGATATTAAAGGATTCCCCTGAATATTGAATATTTCCTATAAATTCAGGCAAAACAGCATTTCGCTTAGCCTGTCCGGAGGTACTTTGCGTAGAATGGGCAGCAGGGGATGTATATTGCAACTGATAAACGGCAGCGCCGGTAAGCATCAGATTGTTCCACTGATAATCAAACCTAAGCTGTGGTGATCGGTTAAATGGTTGAAAAGGGGCGCCGGTATTAAATCCCCCCACGGTGGGATAGATGCTTCCTGTCCAGAATGGATGCCAGTTTTGTCCGACCAACAGACTGGAATTTTCCCATTGAAGAGATGTATAGGCCCTTCTGATTCGAAAAAGGGTTGGCTCACTGGTGACAATACCGCCAAAATCGAACTCGATATTGGAAACACTCTTTGCACCAAATATCTCCGGTCCCGTCACATTCACCCCCATCCTAGAGGCTATGGCTTGCAAATTGGCACTTCCCTGTTTATTAATGTCTTCTCCATCAGCATCTTGTCCATTATATCTGGGAAAAAGATAAAAAACTTCCTGGAAAGCGTCAATTCCTTTATAGCTGTCATAAAAAAAGTCAGATCTGACAAAACCATAGAAATCCAGATCCATGTCATTGATCTTTTGTTCTTCCTGCGCATCTAAGGATTTAAAACCTAATGCAAGTAGAAAATAAACGGATACTAAAACTTGTTTTCTCATACTGATAGTTTTTGTGATTGATTTGGGTAAAAGAAAGCAATAAAAAAACATCCGAAAATAATTAAAATTAACAAAAAAGAAATCATTTATAAAAAGATAAAAAAAAGACCGGAACCATTCATTCCGATCTTTTTTTTTCCACTGTTTTTACTTCAGCTGACCTTTCTATGCAAACAAATTATTTCCTGATCTTATTCATCCTGTCACGGATGTTTTTTAGATCTTCCTCCAGAACCTCAGCCCTTCGGTTCAGGAATTCAATTTCATTTTCTCCGGGATAAAAATCATGATGACTGTCCTCCGGCCAGATTGGAGTGTTCCAGCCTCTTTTGAATCCTCTTCGCAAACCTAATCCTAAACCGCGACCAGCTGCCTCTCCAATTCTTTTTCCTAATCCTCTCCCAGGTCTTCTTCCGGATCCTCTTCCAATTCCGCCTCCTGTTTCTTTTCTGGATCCTCTTCCTGTGCCTTTTCCGCTTCCGTTTCCTCTACCATATTCTCTTTCACTATCTTTTCTGTTTCCAAATCCCCGGCTTCCGGGATTTCCTCTTCCGGGGGAAGGTACGGTATATCCCGGACTGTCATTCCCTGAACAATATCCTTGCGCGCGCCCTGTCATTGGGCCCTGACCTTCGGGTCCTTTTCTGTTTCCGTATGGCATAATAACACCTCCTGTCTTTTTGTTTTTGTTTTATTTGAAATAAATCCGATTTATCCAATTTTATAATAGCATATCTTGACAAATATAATGAACATATGTTCATTTCCCAAATAATTTATAATAAATCTTAATAAAAATAAAAAGACCAGAAAACTATATGGTTTTCAAGGCTTTATAAAGTATGCCGGATGGTGTTATCCTTTTTTATTTTCGAGATCTTTTATATCAGAATACATCAGCTTAATAGTGGTTTTCCAATCATTTGCCATTTCATCCCAGGTTTGCTCCGTTTCCACTTTCAGCTCTCCTTCTTCACTATAATCATACAAGTTTCTTTTGGCATTGATCCATTGCTCCTGCTTAAAATTCCATCTTTGCTGTATTTCCTTTTTTATAAGTTCTTTGTCATACTCCATTAAAAATTTCAGGCCGTGTACCCATTTATCATGTATATCATTCCAGGTTGAGCGGCTTTCCATAATTTTATTTCCCCTGAAATCATGTTTCAATAGATACCTTCCTGTCCTTTTCCAGCTTTTTTGGGCGGGCAGCCATTTTTCAACATAAGCCACATCAGGTTTGCCGAAACCTGCAGGATAATCTAATGAATACCGTGTTTCAGCGTTCCATGTTTTTGTTGAAACGGAATATGTTTTGATGACCACCATATCTTCATTTCCTTCATCATTATAATCTATCAGATAAAGGGTTGAATTAATCCATTCCCCGGCTGGCTTCATCCATTCCTGGTAAAGTATTTCACTTTTCTTCCGGCCCTCATAAGTTATGGTCTTCAACGTTACATGCGTCCAGTCTTTAAAATTATCATTCCAATTCTGTTTCAATGTTTGAATTTCCTGTCCCCGTTCATCATAAGATTTAATGGTACGCAAGTCATTTTTCCATGTGGCCCCTTCACTATCGTAAAATTGATTCAACTCAAGCAAAGGATTTTCTTTACTTCCCAAATATTTTAGGGTTCTCCCGTGTAAGCCCCATTTTTCTGTTTGCTCATTAAACTTAAACATATAGGATGTATCAATATAATTGTAATTCTTAAAAGACTCCTGAATTAAATTGTCAGGCTTGATGTTTTGAGGCTGCGCTTCAGCAGGCTTCCATAAACCGGTTGATAAAATGCCGGTCAGGAACATTAATATTATCCAATATTTTTTCATGACCTTACAGTTTTAATTATTAAATGTTCTTTGTAATAAATACGAATACATCCCTTCATTCACCTATTGGATCTTAAAAATATTTATCTAGTGGGGCTAAGAACCACTTTAGCATAATTTGTTAGTTTTCTTAGTGACACTATCTAATGATAATCAATATATTATTAATACCACAATTTACATACCATATGGAGGATAAAGACAAAAGAAAAGGGGAAGATTTTTATGAAAGGGCCATATATAATTGACAAACAATCACACAAAAAACATTCTTAACATTTATAACGCATAAGCTATCCGGATCCGGAAAAGCATCCTTTGCACCAATATATTTATGTTTCAAAGTCTTTTTATGGTAAATCCACCATGATCACTTCGCCGTTACTATATGGCAAGTGCCC
>CAYFUP010000034.1:0-20382 GCA_964346235.1 uncultured Bacteroidales bacterium
ACCGTGATGTTGAATGTTCCCGATGTCATGCCATTGGCAATGGTATCGTTGGAGGTGGTAATGTTGGTGACATATGGGTTGTCGGTGTCGATATCCAAAACATTCAGGGAATCATAAGTAATAAGTCCGTTGGCAGCATGATCCTGTCCCCCGGAAACCCTAATATCAATGTTGGTGAGGGAGGTATCGTTATCAATAATTTTAAAATAATAGCGGTAATTGGATGCCGTGATCCAGGCAGAATCTGCTGTCTGAAGCACAAAGGTGGAATCGAAATCCGGGAAACTGATACCCGGGTTTACCGTACCGGAGGTATCCATTTCTTCGGAGAAGAAGACATCCACAATCAGGGAATCATTCACTGCATTATAATCTGTAATGGTATCAAGATTTAGGCCAATGGAGTCAACCACCGGAGCAGCCAAGTCCGGAATGGTGGTATCATTGAATGAAAATAATGTATCATTGCTGTTTTTGGACAGGATGCGCCTGGAAGTGTTATAGATGTATTTGATCTGGAGGGTGTCGGTTCCGCTCACATTCTCCGGACTAAATCCGAACCTTACATATTCGTCATCGGCATCTCCTCCTGTTTCACCAGTTAAAACGGAGATGGTTGAGGTAAAGGTTTTCAGTGTGTCATACGTAATAAAACCATCGGTAGAGACCTGCCAATCTCCAAAAGTAATTTTGATGCTGTCATCTTCAAGGGTTGAACTAAATTGGAGTTCGATGGCATCCACATGCCCGTCCTGGTTAGTATCTAATGAAGCTGACTGGGTTATTGTTAATGAACCCGCATGGGCATTTATCTGTAAAAGCAGATATATGATTGGAATGGAAACAATTCTTTTCATGACCTTCCGTTTTAATCGATTCAAAATTTATAACATAAACATAACCCTTTAGACATTAATGCATTAAGCTAACATTTCAATTCACTCCCGGCATGGGATAATAACTCTCTAAAAAGCCAATAAAATATGTTTTTAGTTTAAATTAACTGTCAATCAATAATTATTTTTTTACTAATTCTAAATCGGGGTAGGTTTTTATGATGGCAATCATACTATTTTCTTCTATCGAAGAACTTCCTATAAGCAAATAACCATTATCATCGCACTGAATCACCGCATTGGCCGATTCATTCCCAGTAAAGCCATAAGCTTCCTGGTAGAGCACATTTCCTGCCGTATCGGTTTTAACCAAATAAAAATCATCATTACCACTTCCTATGCTGTTAGAAGAACCGGCAATAATTATCTCATTATCAGCGGTTAAAGTCATATCGTAGGCATATTCATCATTGTTTGCGCCGATATATTTTGTCCACATGGGATTTTGCGTAAGGTTAGCCAGTAAAATTCTTGCTAAATAAATATCCATTCCATTAATGGGATTTTCTTCACTGTTTCCTAATATTAATATGGTTCCATCATCAAAGTATTTCGCTGAAGTACCGTAATCATCCGAATTTCCACCAAATGTTCCTATGTTAACAGCCAATAAGTTTTTATCAATTTCCAGGCATAGGATGTCAATCTGTTTAGTATTTGAATTCCAGGAGGTACTTCCGACAGCAATATAATTACCATCGGGTAAATTTTCCACAAAGGTTAACTCATCAAATCCGGAAATTGGTATTGATCTGCTCAATACCGTATCGAAAGTTGAACCCGCCCTGGCCATGTAGATATCCCTGTTTTCATTTATATTGGCTGCACCGGATGTGGTGGATCCCACGATTAAGAATTCACCGGATTCTGTTATTTGAAAATAATTACCCTGTTCATAGGAATTGGGATCTCCTATCAGCATGCTGTCCACCGTAATGCCATCAGCATCCGTTTTTATTAAAATGATGTTGCTTCCGGCGGCTGTATCGCTCTGGGTACCGCAAAAGACAAACCCCCCGTTATCCAATCGCTGAATACAGTTGCCTTCTTCATTGTTTTTGTTACCATAGCGTTTTTCCCATTCTTTGTTTCCATATTTATCGATTTTTGACAGGTATATATCCGATCCGTTGTTTTCTGTTTTAGTGGTGCCGATTAATATGTAGCTGCCATCATTTAATTGTTCGATATCGTTTCCGAAGTTATCCAGGGAGGAGCCGTAAAATTTAAGAAATGAAAGGGACTGATCTGAACCCGGATCTTCCTTGTTGCAACCACAAAGCACGGCAATAAATAAAAACAATAATAATTTATAATTATATTTCATAATTAATTCAGTTTTTTTCTGGGATTATAAAAGGAGAATATCCATCCCAGTGAGAAAGTCGGATAAAACATCGAAAAATCATCGCTTTCATAATGATAGTAATAATTCATTTCCGGTATGACAAATCTTTTTTCAGGCTTAATCATGTTGTTTAAGCCAATATTCAGTCTTGTATCAAAAAAAATGTACCCCCTTGAAATGGGATATTTCAGTCCGCCGCCAAAAAATGCCCAAAAACTGTAATCGGATAGTTGTTCGGTGAGGTTTATATCCGCTCCTGCGCGGTCTTCATGGGAGTTATCGGAATAAACCAAAGAAAATGTTGAAGTGGAGTTAAAGTTATATGCAGGACTAAATCCAATTCTTACAAAAGGATTAAAACCTAAGTATTCAAAATCATATGTTCCGCTGATGGGAACGGATATTTTATTAATGCGTTGATCGTTGGTTATTATTTCGTTTAAATCATTAATTGTTATCGTGTTGTTGAATAAGTTGGAAGTAAAATGCACTTCCAGATTCAGGTTGATTTCTTCTGTAATATATCTTTCAAATATTAAACCCAGTTGAAATCCAATTCCGGACGGAGAATAATCGTAATTTTGATTATTCAAATCATATGGGGCATAGGGTTCGATGACATTGACAAATGATGAATTGACCCCCCCGCTTAAACCGACAGATAATACCGGCGTTTTAATATAGGTATCGTATAAATATGAAAATTCTTCAGGATCTGTAGGAGAAAGCTCATATTCGGGATATCTTCGTAAATACTCTTCCATGGTTTGATCAGCCAGCTCAGTTTTCCCGTCAAATATATAGGTGTTAATCAATAACTTATAAGCCTGCATCCTTTCTTCTTTATTGAATCCGCTTTCAATGCATCCATTGAGCAAACCGGGGATTTCCTCGATAATACCCTGTTCAAAGAGTCTTTCTGCCCTTTCCAGGTTTTCAGGGCAGTTTGATTGAGTAAAGAGGTTTCCAGGATTTAACATCAGAACAATAAAAACAAAAACAATTACCCCCTTTTTCTCATTTGGTATAAATGTATGGTTCACTTTTAAATTTTTTCAACATGATACATCAAATCATTAATTCTATGATAAGTATTATTTTAAATTTTTGTTTATCAGTTAATTGTCATAAATAAATTCAACCATTCTGTTTTATTCAAATATTGTCCAAGGTTTTTTCATGAGGGATGTCCTCGGCTACATAAGTCCTCCACTCCTCTTCTGTGAAATTTCTGTTTATCAGTCCTTTCAATTCATTGGCCATGTCTTCAATTCTGGTATTCCAGACAAATATATTTCCATCCTGGTCGCCTGAAAAAAGGTTTTCTCCGCTATTTTTAAATTTTATGCTTAATATCCATGAGTCATGGTCACTTAAAACAATGGGTTGGTTGTTAAAATTATTTCTGTCCCATAATTTTATATTGCTGTCGAAACTGCCGGAGGCCAGAATAGTCCCATCAGGGTTAAACACCAGATTACTGATCCTGGCTTCATGGGCATTAAAGTCGATGAAAGAGGATTTCGTATTTAAATTATAGATGGTTATGTTTCCAATGCGGTCTCCTACAGCTAATAGTTTCGAATCCTGACTGATGGCAATGGCGGAAACCGGACTACTTATTGAATCGATTACCTCATATTCGCCGGTTGGAAGATTTCCGACTACTATTTTTCCGCTGAGCAATCCCAGTGCATATAATCTACCATTTTTTGAAATATCCAGGGCAGCTGTTTCTCCTTCAACAGTTGTTAGGTTCAGGGATGTAGAGTTTTCAATATTGTGCTGGAAAATGGAACCGTCTGCTGAGACGGTAAAAAGGTTATTGGATTGCGGTTCAAATTTCATGTTAATTATTCTTCCCTGATCATTCTGAATGATGCTTGGCTGGATTTCATTCTGAAGCATATCGATAACATAAATTCCTGGTCCAGAAGTTACGCAAGCAATATATTGATTATCATGACTAATGTCCGCTGTTGTTATCACCCGGTTTAATTGGTAAATGGTAGTATGTTTTCCCAGGTTGTCGTATAATGGCCAGCGGTTGATGTTCCGGTCACCTGCGGTAGTAATAAGGTATGAGTCGTCATCATAAAGATTGATGGAACGAATGGAGCCTTTATGTCCCCTTAGCTGATTATGTTGTGCTTCTTTTTTAGTTTGCAGCGAGTAATAGAGTCCGCTGTAAATATCGGGATTAAATTCCAGGCCTTCATTTTCAATATTAAAAAGATATGCCTGATAAGCCAGCAGGGATTGCAGGTCCGGGTCATTGTCGATCTGGGTGGCTTTTACCGCCATTGATTGTGCAATCGACTGCATACGTAGTTTCAATGCCTCCGCACGTGCCTGCTCGGCTTCTCTTTGCTGTTCCAGGGCTATTTGCTGTTGTCTTTCAGCTTCCTGTCGCTGCAACTGAGCCACCCGGGCACTATCTTCCGCCCGCTGTGCGCTAAGTCTGGCCTCTTCCGAGGCATCTTCCGCCTGAACTCGCCGTTGTTCAGCCAATTGTTGCTGAGTGAGGGCGATGGCTCTTTGTTGCTGAGCTACTTCAGCGCTATCCTGGGCTTGCTGGGCAGCTAGCTGGGCCAAATTCTGTTGCTGCTCGGCAATTTCTCTTTGCTCTTCTGCTTCAATTTGCGCTGCCTGGGCTTTCTGACTCTGATCCTGGGCCCAGAACATGAGTCCGAGTGAAATAATGGCTGCTGTTCCTAATACGATGGCAAACATCCTGGAACGTCTTAACGCCCGTTTTTGTTGTTTTATTTTGTTCTCCTCTTCCTCAAGGTATTCCTGTTCACTGGTTTTTAAATAAACCATGGTGCGTTCAAAGGCCGGATTATAACGCATTGCCCATTCCAGGGTGGGCTTTTGTTTTTCCTTCCAGTTCAGGGCCAGTTGTAAATCAGGTTGCCGGTATAAACCTGTTTTCCCTTGTTGGTAAAGTTCGGCTGCTTCGGAAAGTCGCAGATACATTTGAACGGAAGCAGCTTCTTCTTCCACCCAGGATTTTAATCTGTCCCAGATCCTCATCAGACTCTCATGAGATATGTCGAGCACTGAATTATCATCAAGCTGATTTTCATAGGAAGGCGTCAGGAGAGAGCGACCGGTTTTTCTGAATATATCGGCTACTTCGATGACTTCTGAAGGATCGCATTTGGCAATCGAAGCAATTTCCTTCAATGTCGAAGGCCTTCTTACCCCGCGGTTATCTGCACCTCTCTCGGTAAGTGTTTTGAACATGCTTTCGCAGATCTGCCTTTGTTTTTGATTTAACTCATCAAATGCCTCATTGGCATGTTGGGAGAGTGCGCTTTCCATTTTCCCCACCGATTCATAATCTTCGATGCTTAAGGGTTGATCATCCCTTTTATGTCCTGTCCAGTAATCCCATGTACGCATGAGTGCATGCTGAAGAATGGGCAGCTGATCGGGGTTATCGCTGATGTCGTTTAATAATTGCTGGACCAGGTTGCTGTCGATTCCGCCTTTTCCGACGGATACAGGACCGGTTACTGCTTCCCGGAAATCATCCCTGGTCATCTGCGGAATCAGGTAGTTGCTTTCGTTCATTAATTGTGTAAGCTCCTGAAATTGGGAACAGTCTCCAATAAAGTCCGAACGCATCGTGATAATGATATATATAGGCACTTCAGATTGACGAACAGCATTGACCAGAAGTTTTATAAAAGATTCAGATTTATTTTCCGCATCTTCGGAAAAATTGTTTCTTTTGAAACGGAAAAGTTCTTCAAATTGGTCAACCATCAACAAAACATTCTCATAAGCCGGCTTTTTCAGAAACTTGATTGCTTCTGTTAATCCCAGTGAGCTTGACTTAATAACAGTATTGTAGAAGTTTTTTGTCAGGAATTTTTCTTCTTCATTGGAATTGTCAATAAGCTCACTATTATAAATGGCTTCTGATAAATTATCAATGGGTTTATTTCCCGGTCTGAAAGTAATAATACGCCATCTTGAACCGGCCTCTGTAATGAATCCACCATATAAAATTGGAACAAGTCCGCAATACATCAAAGAAGATTTGCCACTTCCGGATGCACCGACAACCGCTACGAACCTGTTTTCTGAGAGTAATTTGAGGACTTCCTCACTTTGCCCTTCCCGACCAAAAAACAAGTGACTCTCGTCAATAGAAAACGGTCTTAACCCTGGAAAAGGATTAAATACTGGTGAATCATTCGCATTTTGCTGATTGGCCGTTATAATGTTCGATTCAAGCATTTATTTTAAGGTTATCGCTTTTAAATTATCCTCCAGCTTATCATCGTTTTTTATAATCTTAAAGTCCTGCAAGAGTTTTTCATCAATCCCGGATAATTCATTTTCCACAATAAGTCCTTTTATCTTGAATGGTTCTTTCCTTCCGTATCCCGGGGCTTTGATGATGTCTTTCAGCTTGCTTTTGATCCAGTCTTTATTATCTTGTCCGTAATATATGATGATGCCTTCTCCGCCTAAAAGATTCTGCTTGTGATTTTCGTATAAATTTATCTTTTTTGAATTGAAATCAAGTTTGGTTGTTTGGATTTTGTTTTTAATCAACATTTTTTCAATGGGTTCAATTTTATTCTGGTCTTGCGGATCAAATATAAGATAAACCCCATTGCCATTCTTTATCTCTGGCTTGTTAACCTTTTCATTTTCAGAGGATATACGTTGTAAAACAATGCTTTTAAGATCTTCAAAAGGTATTTCCACAATTTCGGCACCAATCAGGAGTTCTTTGTTTTTCTTCAGCTGCTCGATGTATTTTGACTGCAATTCATCAGCATCTTTTTGAATACCGGGAGGTACCCAGATAATCCTGAAAAAGTTTAGTTGATCTGTTTCTTCTTGATAACATAATTTAGAATAAATTTGATTTTGAAGTTCTACCAAAGAAATGTCTTCTTCTTCATTTAATTCTAAATAATTTTTACCGATAATATGGATGGACAGATCAATTTGGGATGCATAGGTTTCAAGCTCCTGTTCAAGGGAGTTTCTCTCAAAGGGGAGCAACTTCTTGGGAAACACATCATAATGATTCAGTATCAATTCACGTTTCAGGTTTTCCCGGTTAATTATCTGATCTGAGGTGGTTTCCGCCAAATATACTTTCCCTTTTATTTGCTGAATATTGTCTTCATCAATGCTGTTGTTGATGTCGTATGACAGGTCGAGGAGGCTAAACCAATATTTGGCATCATACTGAAAATCAAGTTTTTCGACCCCAGTCTCCGTTTTTTTATAAAACATAAAAACAGGGGAGATTTTCGCAATATCAGGAAGATGTTGCTCAGGCAACCTGTCTATTTCTATAAAGAAGAACTTCGGTTGATTCTTCAGACCGGATAAGAAATCCAGTTCTTTTAGGGAATGTTTGTGTTTAAGATAATTTTCAGAGAGAAAAACAAGGGCTACATCATAGACTTCCTTTTCGGGTGGTTTGAAGGCATCAGAATCCTCTAAATCTTTTGATAATTCAATATTTGTGATATTATGATTGCTTCTTTCAAAAAAATATGAAAAATATTTTATGAATGCATCCACCCATCCCCGATTTTCTTCGGATGCCAGGTTATCTTGCGAGGCATAGCTTACAAATAAATCAAATGTATTGTTCATTTTAACAGATTTAGAATCAGCCTCTAAAAAAGGACAAGTTACGAAAAAAATTGATAATTACTACACTACTTTTATACCAATCACTAAAATATCATCAATTTGTATGTATTTTCCTCTCCAGTCATTAAAACCTCTGTCCAGAATTTCTTTTTGTTCATGCAAAGGTTCTTTGTGAATGCCCATCAATAATTCCTTGAATTTTTTTATCATGAATTTTCGTCCATCCGGACCGCCAAACTGATCCACATAACCATCGGAAAAGATGTAAATCATGTCTCCTTGCTGAATGGAAATTTCATGATTGCTGAAGGACTTTAATTTCTGATCAATGAAAGAGCCTATCGGATGCTTGTCACCTTTAATTTGTATGATTTCATCATCGCGGATTAGAATAAGGGGATTATATGCGCCTGCAAATTCTAGATTTTTTTTCTCGAAGTCAATGGAACAGAGGGCTACATCCATGCCGTCCCGTACACTTCTTAAGCCCGAACGCTGCTGAAGGGTATGCGTAATTCCATAATTTACGTCATCAAGTATTTCAGCAGGATGCATCATTTTTTTGATTTTTGCTGCAAAATTTAACTGGTTGTAATTCAAAATGGACATAAATGCCCCAGGCACACCATGACCAGTGCAGTCTGCTGCTGCAATCAGCACCCTGCCATTGACCTTTTCGGTCCAGTAAAAATCACCGCTAACAATATCCCTGGGTTTAAATAAAATAAAGGAATGGGGCAGCAATTCATCCACATGCCTTTTTTGAGGCAAAATGGCATTCTGGATTCTTTTGGCGTACTGAATGCTGTCCGTGATGTTTTTCTTTTGCTGCTCGATCTCGTGATATGCGTTTTCAAGTTTATTGTTTTTTTCAGTCAGCATGTTTCGCTGGTCTTCCAGGGCATCCCGCTGGGCCTCGATTTCTTCTTTTTGCTGATAAATCTCGGAGGTACGTTCCCGCACTTTTTTTTCCAATTCATAGTAGTAGCTTTCCAATTGCTCTATCATCCGGTTAAATTGTTCTGAAAGCTTTGTGATTTCATTGTTACCGACGACTTCAGCACGTTCATTCAGATGACCGTTCGTGATGCGGTTAACGTTGTTCACTAGTTTTTTAATGGGGTCAGTAATCACCATGGTGTTTTTATAGATGAGTATGATCACACTTAGAATGGTTAGTCCAAAAATAATCAGGAATTTAAGAAGTTCATTCCTCATTAATTTCAATTCTCCGGTCCGGTCTGATATGATTTGTATCACCGAGCCTTTATATAAAGAGGTATTGGCCCTGGCCATATAAATGTATTCATAATGAATTTTCTTCCCATCTTCTTTCCTGATGACACTTGTCTGGTTTTTGTTTTTGAATACTTTTTCAACAAGTTCCCGGTTTGTTTCCGGTATTTCCCCAGAATTGAGCAAAGAAAAGGGATGTTCCTCCCCGATAAATATATCCACATTCACAATGCTTTTCTGTTTTTCAGGCAGTTCATTGATACGGTTTTTTATGAAATCAATGATTTCATCAGCTTTTTCCGAGTATATGCCCAACTCAACAATGTATTTTTTATCATGGGTGGGATGATAGGAATATTTTCTAAGTCTTTTTGTTTTGTTTTCGATGGCAATTCGTTCACTGACAAACTCTCCGCCTTCAAAAACATTGAGGATATAGTTTTTGTGTTCTTCCCCAAAACTGAACAAATTGAGGTTTTTATCCTTTTCAAAAGTGGTGTTTACGATGTTACCCTGTCTATTAATAATATATATGTCTTCCATGTCCGGATCCATCCCAATTTCATCCCTTATCCTGTCAAGATTGACTGATTCGATGCTACTGGTGTTTTTAAAGTATTCATTCACCAATATATCACTATGCCTTTTTAGTTTTTTATCAAGGTTTTCTTCCAGTATTTCTAATGCCAAATCCTGAAATTCATGAATATGAGTAATCTCATCGGAAATGATGAAATTGGTGTTCTCAAAATGCTCTTCAAGGGTGCGTTTGCTTCTGACATAATTAATCAGCGCTAACAGCATCAAGGCTATCACAACGGGGACAACTATATTAATAATAAGTTGCTTAAATATGGTGGTGGGCCTATTTCTAATAATGGGATTCACCGCTACCTCTGCCTTTTTTAATAAATCAATCAGGTAAAAATAATAATATTTTTAATCTAAACAGCCAATTGGGTCATATTTTTATGTTAAAGCGTGGTGGTTGATAATATTATTTGAAAACATATGGTTATCTGCAACAATATTTCTAAGGGCATTGTCTCTGAATGCCAAAAGCTTTGTATTACCTGACATATGAATATCAAGTTTCTCAGATGTAAACCTTTTCTCTTTTGAAAAAATAAAACTGCCCTCGTTTACATTTAATATGTTTTCGTTGTTATGATGAACGGAAATATCTCCGCTTAATGCTGCAAGTAGAGGGTATGCTGAAAGAACATTTTCATCAATTGAATCCTGATCGAGCAATGTAATATACCAGGCCATTTTGTAAATCTGCTTCCCTGATATTTCATTAAAGAGATTCAGTTTTTTTAAGAAGCTTACCCTTTGATAATAAGTGGTATATCGACCTTTATCGTATTCCTCAATAATAAGATCAAGATTGGCTTTGTTGTTTTCGTTCAACCTGGATGAACAAGATTGGTATTTGTCCGCTGAAATCTGGTTGCTTTTAATGGCAGCCAGTTCCTGCAACATTGGATCCGGATTAAATATATGGGCAAGAACTTCTTCCGGAACCTCAGAATAATTTTCAGGAATGATATTATTTAGTGCACAAGCCTTAGTCCAGATATTAATATAATTGAGGTCCCGGCTTAATAACCGGTTAATCAACTCTTTTTCATTATATTTTCTTATCGGGTAATAATTGGCAAGGATGTTCACTTTTTCATTATCTGAAGTATCTTCGAGTATGGGAAAAATAACATTTTTGATCTCTTCATCGATAAATATATCGAGCAATTCCAGCGAATATCCAATACTTTCCGCTGTGCCGGTTTCAAGGTTATCTCTTACCTGTTCGACAGATTGGGGATTATAAATGATGGACAAGAAATGGAACATTAAATCAAAGTTGGCATGTAATTCCTCATTAATGGCGTCAAGTAAATCTTCACCCAATCTTCGTTCCTGGATACTGGTTTTAGCAGCGATGTTCCAGCTGATAATTCCTGACAGGTCTTTGATTTCCTGGTAAATACTTTGTTTCTTTTTTTCTTCTGTCTGATATTGTTTGACAGACAAATAATAAAGGCTGTTTTGCTTGATATCAATGTTTTGGTTGTCGATTAAATTGACCAGGATATTGGTTGATTCTTCCGATTCAATTTTTCCAATAATTTTTGTTATTCTCAGCAGGGTTATCTCATTGATTTCACTTTTATAGAAGGATTGATAGAGGGGTGTTAGCACATCTTTTCCGATGATTTCCAGTGCATTAATGGCATATGGAAATAGTTCGTCCACCGAAAGATAATCAATGAGTATGGATATGATATCGTCGTCATAGATATATGCCGATGCAATGATGGCTTGCTTTTTGACATCTTCATCATAGTCGCGTAATAACTTTTTGAGGAACGAAAGATGTGATGTTTTTTGATGATATTGAATATTTAATGCGGCAGCTATTCTGTCTTCCGCATTTTTGGAATTAATGGTTTCAATGAGTTCTTTCGTATTGATTTCTTTAATTAGGTTTTTTGCTTTATGAATAAATTGATCAGCTCCTTTCAGTTCCTTGGTATCTGCATCCTTTTCCAATTGTTTAATTAATTTATCATCAATGAGTAAAGGTTTTTTTATGCAAATACGGAAAGCCGCAGCATGATAAGGATGATTTGAGTCATCTAACAGATCTAGAATATATTGCTGAAAATCAATAGGTTTTACATCATTAAAAAGGTTTAATAATTTCAAAGCCCTGGATTCATCTTTTTGGGATTCAATTTCGTTGATTAGTTTATCTGAAATATTGCTTTCATCCAATATTTCCTGTCTTTTTACTGTTTTTTTCAGGTTTTCACTGAGTGAAAGTCTGTATTCCTGGTACAGTTTATAAGCATAATAGACCCAAATTCCCAATCCGAGTAATAAAATCACAGAAAAATGTATCAGCTTGATAAAGCCGAATGAAGTTAAAATGACCAATAGCAGACCGGCAAAAACGGCAGAAAACTCATTGACCGTACCATCAATTTTAGCCTGGACATCGTAACGAATCTTACTGTCAAGGGATTGATAGAGCAACTTAAATGAGGGCATTTCCATGGAGTCTTTCATGGATTTTGAAAATAAACGGCTTAAGGCGATGATCAGGAAAAAGAAGCCAAAATTGGCAGCCTGGGCGGTATAACCAGAGAAAGTTCCGATGATACTGGCTGCAATGGTAAAAATACCCAGTAATATTGGTGATAGCATTAAAGCAACCTGCAGTCCGTATGTCTTCACCAGTTTACTGTAAACAAATGTTTTAAGAATAATAATAAATATCATCATGGTACCATTAAAGAAGCCGAGGAAAGAAGCCAGGTTTGTGGAATCAGGATATTGCATTTTCGATACAGAGAGAAAAGAATAATTAATAAAGAATGCTGAAACCATAGATAATATCACAAAAAGGGCCATGACTTTCAGGTAATTATTCTTATAAAGAATTTTCAGGCTTACTTTTTCGGTGGACTGGTTTTCCTGGGTGGATAATTCGGATTTATACCTGGCAGAAACAACTATTTGTATGAGAAGCGCAATGATAATGGACCCGGCACTCAGGAACAAAAGGTTTTTGTTTTGAAAATTAAACTGAAGTATTAAAGGAACAATATAACTTCCGATGATGATTCCAAGGATATATCCTGAATCAATGACTCCGAACAACCTTTTTCCCTGACGAAGTGTGAAGAGGCGACCCACCATTCCGCCAAAACCCACAATCGCCAGTATATTGAGGGGTCCCATGAAAACCAGGGATATAAAAACAAACAACTCTATGTCAAACAGGTCAAAGCCAATACGAATGAATGTTGTGATGACTGAAATAATAAATAAGTTGATGATGGCAAGCATCCCGAATGATATTCTTTCCTGAAGCTTTGAATATAGAAATGTCAGTATCATACCAGTTATACCGGAAATCAGGAATGCTTTGGGGAGCATGGTAGATTCATAATATTCCAGAAACAATGAACTGGCAGAAATATCAAATGCACTGAAAAAAAATCCGATAAAAATCGACTGGCCAAGCAGCAGCAAGACTATTTTAACTTCATTTTCTTCAATATTTAATGCCTTAAAAATGTTCATTCATCAAAAAATTTTGTGATTTATCAGCATTTATATTAGTTAAGCAACTATAATTCAACTTATTATGGCCTATTTTTGCGGAAGTAATATATACTATCTTTAAATAAAAAACATTACAAATTACAAATTTTATTTAATTTAGAATGCATAAATATGTTATTTCTTTTGATCTCATTACATTATGGGCTGTTTTAGAAGGATATGCTGTAAATTTTATTTAGTAAAACTTAGAAAACTAACAAGTTATTCTATCAGGATTCCATTATATTATGCTATGAATGATTTAGAAAGGCGAAATAATCAGATATTTTTCGTCAATTTTTGCATATGTAAATGAAAAAAATTATGTAGGTTTGTAAAAATACCAATAAACAGGTTCACTAGTCATGATGTTTGGTTTTAATAGCTAATTAATTCATATGTTCAGATCTGAACCCGATTGGGATCCTAAATATAACAGAAGAAGAGAAGTTGTTTTTCTTGTGCTGGCGGGCATGTTCCTCGGCACCTTGGCGATGTTAAATATTTTGGGAATCTCAAGGTTTATTGATTTTTCTTTTCAAATATTTGGTTTAAAAATACCTTTTATCATCTTTGTTGGCGTCTTGCCTTATCCCATTACCTTTTTATGCACAGATTTAATCAGCGAACTTTATGGAAAAAAACGTGCCAACCTGGTTGTATGGATTGGATTGATGCTGAACCTTTGGGTCATTTTTATCATCTGGCTGGGAGGAATTCTTCCTCCTGTGCCTGAAATGATGCCTGATACGGGACTTCCTGCCGTGGATGATCCGAACAGGGTGTTTTTTGAAATACGCAGATTGACGTTCGGTGCCACCACTGCTTCCATGGTGGCTTATCTGACTGCCCAGTTTATAGATGTACAAGTTTTTCATTTTTTAAGAAACATCACCAACGGAAAACATTTATGGTTGAGAAACAATGGATCAACCTTTACAAGTCAGCTTGTTGATTCCATATCCGTCGTGCTGATTACTTACTATTATGCCGGTGCCATTCATATAGGAGAAAATGAGAATGTATTTGATAAATTGATTATCTTGATTTTGTCCAATTACTTTTTTAAATTCTCTTCTGCGCTCATAGATACCATTCCATTCTATATATTAACCAAAAAACTTTCCCGGTATCTTGGAATTGAACCCATGAAGGCCCATACGCATGTTGCATAAACCTTCAAATCACTGCAATTAAGACAGTTTCTCGCTTTATAAAGGCAAATAGGCATGTGGCTTAAACCTGTATAATCAGAATTGGCTTACAAACCATGTCTTGATAACAATATCTGAGTCATTTGTCTCAATTATCCCATGAATATTTCGGATTTTTGAATCAAAACCGGATGATAAAGGCATGCTATTTTTTCAAAAAATAATGACGATTTATAAAATTCATGGGCTAAGTTTGAAATTTCAGAAAAAAAATAAAAGTGGCTGATAAAAGACTAAAAAATATTTATGGTTTTTTATTATACTTGCAATGCTAAATATTAAGATATGTTACAAGAAGCCAAATCCTTAATAGATAAAGCCTGGGAAGACAGGCAATTATTAAAAGATAAAAACACAAAAGAGGCCATACGATTTGTGTTGGAGAAACTGGACAACGGAGAGTTGAGAATTGCCGAAAAATCCTGCTCCGGAGAATGGATGGTGGATGAATGGATCAAAAAGGCCGTTATCTTATTTTTCCCGATTCAACATATGAAGGTGATAGAAGCGGAACCCTTTGAGTTTCATGATAAAATTCCTTTAAAAAAAGGATACCGGGATAAAGGGGTACGTGTGGTTCCCCATGCCATAGCCCGATATGGGTCATTCATTGAAAAAGGCGTCATTTTAATGCCTTCTTATGTGAACATAGGAGCATACGTTGGTTCCGGTACCATGGTGGATACCTGGGCAACAGTCGGTTCTTGCGCACAAGTTGGAAGGAATGTACATTTAAGTGGCGGAGTAGGTATCGGAGGGGTGCTGGAACCACCACAGGCATCTCCGGTCATCATTGAAGATGGTGCTTTCATCGGTTCCCGCTGTATACTGGTTGAAGGAGTGCAAGTGGAGAAAGAAGCGGTGCTGGCAGCCAACATAACCATTACCGGTTCTACCAAGATTATAGATGTGACAGGCAGCCAACCTGTTTATTACACAGGAGTAGTTCCACCACGCTCAGTAGTCATCCCCGGCTCATACACCAAAAAGTTCCCTGCCGGCGAATATCAGGTTCCCTGCGCATTAATCATTGGTCAGCGAAAAGAATCCACGGATCTGAAAACTTCTTTAAATGAAACCTTAAGAGAGTTTGATGTGATCGTTTAACAATAAGACAATGAATATCGGTTTTGATGCAAAAAGTGCATTTTATAACTACAGTGGTATTGGAAATTACAGCCGGCATACCATTAAATTATTAAATCATTATTATTCTGAGAACCGGTATTTTCTGTTTTCCCCCGGAGTGAAAAAAGCATTTAACTTTATCAACAAGAATAAAGTTCACATTGTCACTCCTTCCTTTATTGTTGGCAAGATATTCAAAAAAATCTGGTGCACCAGGTTTTGCTCCAGATCAATTAAGCGAAACAAGATCCATTTATTTCATGGATTAAGCAATGAGTTGCCGGTGGGAATTGATAAATCCATGGCCAAGTCCATTGTAACCATTCATGATCTCACCTTTATGCGTTATCCGGATTTGTACCGACCCATAGACAGAGAAACCTTTACCAACAGGTTTCGATATAGTTGTGAAAATGCTGATAAAGTCATTGCCGTCAGTCAGCAAACAAAAAATGATATCACCGATTATTTTAATATTGCCTCAGAAAAAATAAAAGTCGTTTATCAGGGTTGTGATCCAATCTATAAAAGAAGATACTCTGAGGAAGAAAAAAAAGCCATCATTGAAAAGTATTCTCTTCCTTCTACCTATATATTATATGTGGGGACCATTGAGGAACGGAAAAATCTGCTTTTAATTGTTCAAGCTCTGCATGAGGGAAATATTGACGTTCCACTCGTTGTGGTAGGCAAACCTACAAAGTATTTGCAGAAGGTGGTGGCTTATATATCCAAAAACCTGCTGGAACATATATACTTTTTGACAGATGTGCCCCTGAATGATCTGCCGGCGATATACCAGACGGCTCAAATGTTTATTTATCCTTCCATATTTGAGGGGTTTGGGATCCCAATACTGGAAGCCATGAATTCTCATGTACCTGTTATCACCTCTACAGGTGGATGTTTTGTAGAGGCAGGTGCAGATGCCCCGGTATATGTTAATCCATTTCATGTGGAAGCTATGATTGAAGCCATCAGGTGGGTATTAAACGATGAACAGAAACGTCAAACCATGATTAAAAAAGGCATGGAGCAAGTGAACCATTTTAATGATGAATTGATTGTACACAATTTGTATAAAACCTATCAGGAGGTGATGCAGTCCTGATTTTTAACCAGAAAAAAGATATGGGAAGGCATGAAGGAAGATATTGAAAATGCGCTTAGGGTACTCAGGGAAGGAGGGGTGATCTTATACCCCACTGATACCATTTGGGGGGTAGGGTGTGATGCGACCAACCAACATGCTGTCAAACGGATTTATGATATCAAGGAACGCTCAGAGGAAAAGAGCATGATAATTCTGGTGGACACTGAAAACCGCATTCCTTCTTATGTGAGCACGATGCCTGAGGTTGCCTGGGATCTGGTTGAATTGAGCGAAAAACCCCTCACTATCATTTATCCAGGCGCCAAAAACCTGGCTGAAAATTTAATTGCGCCTGACAGAAGCATTGGCATCAGGGTGACAGGAGATTCTTTTTGTATAAAGCTTATCTCAAGATTAAAAAAACCCATCGTATCCACTTCAGCCAACATCAGTGGAGAAAAACCACCGGCTAATTTCCACGAAATTAATCCACTACTAATGAATAAAGTGGATTACGTCGTGAAACACCGGCAGGATGATATTAGCCAGAGCTCCCCTTCAGGCATCATTAAGCTTGGGAAAGGAGGAGAAGTGGAGGTTATTCGTGAATGAGCTGTGGTTTTGAATATATGGTTTACATCCTCTATTCCTCTTTTTCCTGCAATTCCAGCCAGCGCATTTCCTTTTGTTCAATCTGTGATAGGACATCTGCCAGCTTCATGGACTTTTCCTGAATATGGTCAGCATTAAGCTTTCCCGAATTCAGCTCATCTTCAAGGGATGATTTTTCATTTTCAAGTCTTTCCAGATTTTGCTCCACCTGTTCCAGTTCATGTTTTTCTTTATAAGAAAGCTTTTTGTGTTTTTTCCCCTTCGACTGGTTTTTATCT
This sequence comes from uncultured Bacteroidales bacterium, assembly GCA_964346235.1. Taxonomy (GTDB): domain Bacteria; phylum Bacteroidota; class Bacteroidia; order Bacteroidales; family CAYFUP01; genus CAYFUP01. The sequence goes on from CAYFUP010000034.1 coordinate 17,556, forward strand.
GAGGCGCTCGCCGGGGAAGTCTCTCCCTTTGCCAGGGAACTTTCAGAAGTATTATCAGAAGAAGTTTTTCTCTTTATATGGCTTTTGTCAGCATCTTTTTCAGAAAAATACGGTTTGCTGACTGATGCCTGACTTTTATTGCTGAGTCCTTGTGAACCATATTGTTGCCTGTATATTGAATAATTGCCCGGAAAATCTCTAATGATGCCGTTTCCTTCAAACACAAACAAATGATCCACTATCTTATCCATGAAATACCGGTCGTGCGAGACGATGAGGACACAGCCTTTGAAGTCTGCCAGGTATTCTTCCAAAACATTAAGGGTCAGGATATCCAAATCATTGGTGGGTTCATCAAGAATCAAAAAGTTGGGATTTTGCATCAGGATGGTTAACAGGTATAGCCTTCTTTTTTCACCACCACTTAATTTTGATATATGCTGATAATGGGTTTTGGGCGGAAACAGAAAGTGATTTAAAAACTGGGTCACGGAAAGCTCAGTCCCATTTCCCATTTTTACCACTTCAGCGATTTTCCGGACTGTATCTATCACCTTCTCATTTTCATTAAACTGCAGTCCGGATTGTCTGTAGTATCCAAATTTTATGGTCTGGCCAGTATCGATGCTACCGCTGTCCGGCTTCAGCTGACCCGTAATCAGGTTTAAAAATGTACTTTTGCCGGTACCGTTTTTGCCGATTATTCCTATTTTCTCAAACCGGTGGAATTTATATGAAAATTTTTTGATCAGCGTTAAATCCTCAAAACTTTTATTGACGTTATCGAGATTCAAAATTTTCTTTCCCAGTCTTTCCGATTGCACGGTTATTTCTAGGTTATCATTTTCTTTGATATATCCTGCCTTTTTCTTTAGTTCCTGATAAGCATCCAGCCTGAATTTTGCCTTGGTACCCCTGGCTTTTGGCATTCTTTTAACCCATTCAGTTTCTTTTCTGAGCAGGTTTTGCGCTTTACCGGCTTCTGTGTTGATTTGGCTTATGCGTTCCGCCCTTTTTTTAAGAAAATAGGAATAATTGCCTTTATACTGATATATGATATTGTCATCGATTTCAACAATTTCATTGCAAACATTATCCAGGAAATAACGATCATGGGTTACCATCAGGATGGTCGATTTCGTATTAATCAAATGATCTTCCAGCCATTCGATCATGTCAAGGTCAAGATGGTTGGTCGGTTCATCAAGGATCAAAAAATTGGGTTCGGCAATCAGGGTTTTGGCCAGGGCCACCCGTTTTTTTTGTCCCCCGGACAACTGGTGAATGGGTTTGCTTAGATCATCAAGGGCAAGAATGGTCAGAATTTGTTTGGCTTTTACCTCATAATCCCATGCGTTGAATAAATCCATTTTTTCCATGGCCTTGGAAATCCGGTTCTGATCATTTTTCTCCAGGGCACTCTCGTAATCTTTGATGGTCCGGGTTTGATCATTTTCGGCTGAAAAAATCTCTTCAAGGATGGAGTGTTCATCATTTAATTGTGGAATCTGAGGCAGGTAGCCCATTCTGATTTCATTATTATAAGTTATTTCACCCTTATCGGGAGAATCATAGCCGGCAATGATGTTCAGCAAAGTTGTTTTGCCTGTGCCATTTTTGGCTATGATCGACATTTTTTCATTTTTATTTATTCCAAAAGAGATGTTTTCGAATAAAGCAACTTCTCCGATGGATTTGGAAATATTGTTGACTTGTAAATAGCTGATCATGATTTAAAAATTAATGAACAAAAGTATAACCTAAATTTGGAAGAAGAAAAGGAAAAGAAGAATTCAGTAAGCAGAATTCAGTAAGCAGTAGGCAGTAGGCAGTAGGCAGTAAGCAGTGATCAGTAAGCAGCGGTCAGTAAGCATTAGGCAGTAAGCAGTAAGCAGTAAGCATTAGGCAGTAAGCAGTAAGCAGTAAGCAGTAAGCAGCAGGCAGCAGGTAGTAGACGGAAACAGTAGGCAGATTTTGGGGAGGATTCAATTTGTAGATTCAGATTATATTGTATTTTAGCAGGGAACTTAAAAAAAATTGCATGACCCGGAAAGAGCGTATTGAAAAAGTCATGGCATATTTTAATGAAAATGTGCCTGTGGCTGAAACGGAGCTGAAATACAATCATCCATTTGAATTGATTGTGGCGGTCATTTTAAGTGCTCAGTGCACGGATAAAAGGGTGAATATGATAACGCCATCATTATTGAAGAAGTATCCGGGTGCTTATGAGATGGCCCTGGCAAAACCTGAGGAAGTTTATGAATATATTAAAAGCTGTTCCTATCCGAATAATAAATCGAAACATCTGGTGGGCATGGCAAAAACCCTGGTGGAAGAATTCAATAATGTGGTACCGGATGATGTGGGCAATTTGCAGAAACTGCCCGGGGTAGGCAGAAAATCTGCCAATGTGATTGCTTCGGTCATTTATCAGAAACCTGCCATGGCTGTTGACACGCATGTTTTCAGGGTTTCAAAGCGGATTGGTCTCACCTGGCGGGCCAAAACTCCTTTAGAAGCTGAGAGGCAACTGATTCAGTACATCCCGAAGGAAATCATTCCTAAGGCCCACCACTGGCTGATATTGCATGGCCGCTATGTCTGCATGGCAAGGAAACCCAGGTGTGAGGAATGTGGGTTGAAAATGTGGTGCAGGTTTTATTTGAAACAAGCAAAGCAGGAAGCATAAAATGTTGAATATGTTAATTAAGAAAAGTAGTGAAATAAAATCTGATTAGTATGAACGTAATTAGGCAGTTTTCTTACATACACTAATTAAACGAAGTTCAGAAATAATAGCAGCAATATACAATAATTATTTTCA
>CAYFUP010000035.1:0-20269 GCA_964346235.1 uncultured Bacteroidales bacterium
TCATTAAAATCATGCTAATCCTTTTTCCGTTAGCTTAAAAACTCAACTGCTTTTTTAGACGGTAGGGGGATTGGGCTCAACGTTGAGGTCGAAAATGGCATCGTAACCCTTACAGGGTCGATTATAGGCCATTAACCGATGATTGGGCTTTTTGGTCTATAATTATGACACTTGACCGGCGATTAGTACTATTTCGATAATAGCCCTTTGACCTATAATTTAGCTGCTTAGACGATATTAAGACCGTATGATTTTCTCATGGTTCAATTCAGTATTTATCATTATCAATATGACTTATTGGTTTTCCTTATTTTCAGTTTTTATCTTATTTACTGTCCTGGTTATCCGACCCGGACTTTTTATTTCCTTCCCCGCTCTTTTGTTGCTGTCCGGCTGACTTCTTTTTAGATGAATCCTCACTGCCTTCTACCTCCTGCCTACTACCTCCTGCCTCCTGCTTACTGCCTTCTGCCTTCTGCTTACTGCCTACTGTCTCCTGCTTACTGCCTTCTGACTCATTATCCTGATTTTCATAAGCCCGCATGTCCTCCGGCTGATAAAACTCCGGTTGCTCCTGGTTTTCTTCCTCGATATTACCGGACTGATCCGCAGCTTTTTCTGAAGCTTCCTCTTCGCCTTCCTGGTTCGCTGCGTAATCTTCATAATCCTCATCCCCTTCATCAAAGTTCCCTTTAAACTTATCCTTCAATTCATCTGCATCTTTCTTAAAGTCTTCCTTCATTTTTTTGAAGTTATCCGTAATTTCGGATGTATTGCCCTTGAACCCTTCTTTGATTTTGTTATAACCTTCGGTAAAATCGGAAGTACTCTCTTTCAGGTCGCTTTTAATATTTCTTACATCCTTGGAGACTTCGGATGTTGAACGGTTGAATTCATCTTTTATATCATTGGTTGCCTTCTTGAATTCATTCAACCCCTTTCCCAATCCGCGAGCAAATTCAGGAATCTTTTTCGAGCCAAATAACAACAATACAACAAGAAATACTATAATTATCTCAGGCCCGCTTATAAATAAAACCTCCATGTTTATCATAATATTATCCCATTCCTTTCAGCTTCAAATATTGTATAGCCTATTCTTACAATATTTTTGAATTATTTATTTCAAAAATCAATCCAATTTCCTTCTCACTTTCACTTCATCACCGCTCTTTTCTATCCGCTCCATTCTCCATTCTCCATGTTCCCTTCTCTCTTTTCCGGAAACGACATTGACGCTTAATTCCGGCTATTACCCTCCATGTTCACTTCTCCATGTTCCATGTTCCATTCTAGCGCGTGGCTTTGCTCCCTGCGACTTACTTTCCTTTCGGCTGGACTTGCTTCTTTCCTCCTGTCGCAGCACCTTTTTTCTCTTTTACTTCTCCCACTTTCTTGATCGTATCAAACGAAACCGGTGTAGCGATGAACAGGGATGAATAGGTACCTACAATGACACCGATTAACAAGGCAAACGTAAATCCTCTGATGACCTCACCGCCAAAAATGAATATGGCCAGCAACACCACAAAAGTACTCAGCGATGTGCTGAAGGTCCGGCTCAGGGTACTGTTCAGGGCCAGGTTCGTGATATCAAATCGTTTTCGTTTGGGATACAGTCCTATAAACTCCCTGATCCGGTCAAATACAACCACGGTATCATTGATGGAGTAACCGACCACCGTAAGTATGGCAGCAATGAATGCTTGATTGACCTCCAGGGAAAACGGCATTTTTCCATAAAACAATGAAAATATTCCCAGCACAATAAAAGAGTCATGCACCAATGCAGCAACCGCACCCATACCATACTGCCAGTTTTTGAACCGGATGATCAGGTAAATAAACATTATAAACAGGGCAAGGAATATGGCCAGCACTGCTTTTCGCTTGATGTCATCCGCAATGGTAGGCCCTACCTTCTGGGAACTTTGCCGGTAATCATCAGTGAAACTGTCAAAACTCACCTCCTCCCCGATTATTGGTTTCAGGCCATTGTAGATTTTTTCTTCTATCTCATGCTCTATCTCCCTGGCATTTTCATTGATTTTATATTGGGTGGTAATCCTGACCTGGTTATCCTGTCCAAAAATGATGACTTGCGGTGTTTCACCAAATTCCTGTTCAAGAAGATCCTGAACTTCAACGGTACTCACTGGCTGGTCAAAACGTATAACATAATTCCGGCCACCGGTAAAATCAACCCCCTGATTTAATCCCCTGGTTGCCAAAGAGGCAATTGATATAATGACCAGGATGGATGAAATGGCATAGAACATTTTGCGCTTGCCCAGGAAATTAAAATTAACTTTCGTAAATGCATTTTCTGTGAGACGGGATGCAAACTTTAATTTCCATTTTCTTTGCAGGAATTGCTCAAATATCAGGCGGGTGATAAATATGGCTGCGAATAGCGATGTTAAAATACCTATTAGCAAAGTAGTCGCAAAACCTTTAATGGGTCCGGTACCAAATATAAAAAGAATGGCAGCAGTGAGCAGTGTGGTGACATTCGCATCCACAATGGCTGAATAAGCATTTTTATATCCGTCAGCCACAGCAAGCTTCACTCCTTTTCCGGCCCGCAATTCTTCACGAATCCGGTCATATATCAGCACGTTCGCATCCACCGATATACCGACTGTCAGCACGATACCGGCAATACCAGGCAAGGTAAGTACTGCGCCCAGTGAAGCAAGTACCCCCATAATAAAGAATATGTTGGCCAGCAATGCCAGATCGGCCACCCAACCGGCGCGACTGTAATAAAAAATCATATAGAAAAATACCACCAATAAGGCAATAATGAATGAGTTTAATCCCGAATCAATGGCCTCTTGTCCCAGAGAAGGTCCAACCACTGCCTCCTGTATTATGCGGGCCGGTGCAGGCAACCTTCCTGATTCAAGAATGTTGGCCAGGTCCCTGGCTTCCGTAAGGGTAAAATCTCCTTCTATGGTACTTCTTCCTCCCCTGATTTCCTGGTTTACCCGTGGATGGGACTGAACCCGGTTATCCAGCACCACGGCAATGGTGCGGTCAATGTTCTCCCTCGTCAGTCGTGCCCAGACCTTGGATCCTTCCGCGTTCATGCTCATTGCCACATTCGCAGTCGCCCGGTTCTGACCGAACTCCGCTGTCGCATCGGTAATCACATCACCGGTCAGCGGCGCTTGTCCTCCCCGTCCGGACATCTTTATCGCCACCAGTTCATAGTAACTTTCTGATTCATCATATCTTAATGGATCTGCACTCCACAAAAATTTCACATCTCTCGGGAATAATGACCGTATTTGCGGCATCCTCAGGTATTCATTGACCTCCGCAGTATCCCTGTAATGGGAAATACCAACCACCGGTCCGGGCAACAATTCACCCTGTCTTGTAGTATTGGGCATGAGCACGGAAAAAAGCGGATAATTCTGCGCAAGCTGCTGATTGTTTAATCCCCCGGTATCTCCGCGTACCGTATCTCCTTCTATTTGATCAATTAATGACTGTCCGCCATCATCTTCTTCTGCCAGCAAGGTATCGTCAGCATCACCAGTTTCTGATTGTGTTTCCGCCATATTATCCTGATCACCACCTTCCCCTGAGGAAGTACCCTCCTGGTTATCACCCATCAACATGTCTTCAATGCTTTCTTCTTCTCCGCCTTCCCCTTCTTCATCGTCCTGAAGCTTTTTTTCAGCATCCTGAATCCCTTTGAGCTTTCTGTTGGCTTCCAGCATGCTTGGATAGATCTCGCTGTTTTCATAGGTTTCCCAGAATTCCAGTTTTGCAGTGGATTGGAGCAGGTTTCTGACCCGGTCGGGATTATCAGCCCCGGGCAATTCAACAAGTATTCTTCCTGACGCCTCCAATCTTTGAATATTTGGCTGGACCACTCCAAACTGGTCAATCCGGGTGCGTATAATGTTGAATGAATTATCAATGGCACTTTGCGTTTCTTCGCGCAATACTTCAAGAACTTCTTCATTGGTCGAATTATATTCGATCCTGTCCCGTAAATCCACCGTATTAAAAATGGATGCCAATCTCGCATTTGTCGATATTTCTTCAAAAGCCCTTCCAAACAGGGTGACAAAATCTTCATCGCTGTCTCGTTGTAACTCTTGCGCCCTTTGAGTGGCTTGCAGGAAAATCGTATCCTGGTTATTGTTGGAAAGGGATTTGATGAGATCAACCACGGAAACCTCAAGTACAACGTTCATTCCTCCTTTCAAGTCCAGTCCAAGATTCAGTTCACGCTCTTTGGTTTCACGGTAAGTATATCTCCTGATGCCCAAAAAATTATACACGGGTTCACTCGATATGGAATCCAGGTAATATTTCCTCTTTTCAATGTCTCCCTGGGCAAATTCCTCCGCTTTTTTTTCCACCCTCGAAGTTACATAAGTAAAACTTAGCTGATAAATACACACCAATGTCAAGGCGATGGCAAACGCTCTGATTGCACCTTTATTCTGCATTTCTACTGATATTTAATGTTTTATATTACACTTAAAATTTTGAAGCCCAAAGATATTATTTTTTTTTGGAAATTATATCTGAGCGGCTACCTGATGTTATCAGAAACTCATATAATGAGTGATATTAATTATCAGGTGATTTAAACTCATAATCCCAAATCATGGCCCCTTGTCCCATAACTTCCCATTGAAAAGAAACTCCCAGCAAGCTGAGGATCAAGAGGGATTTTAATGTTGATGTATTTTTATTGATCCTGGTCTCAACATATTTGCGGGAATAAAAAATATGCTTCATCTTTTTGTTGGTTTTAAAAGCTTTATGTGGTTTTTATATATTAAGGTTTGAAATTCAATAGTTTAAATTATAATTTTATCTCGGATAAATCAGCTACCAAAAAAAAACGGGAGCCGCCAAAACTCCCGTCAACTCTGCTGCCTCACCAGGGCTCGAACCTGGACTCTTCTGATCCAGAATCAGACGTGTTGCCAATTACACCATGAGGCAGTTTGATTTCTAATCGCTAATCCATCATGCTCATCTCCAAAAGCATGAAAATACAGCATTTAAAGCATGAAACAATTTGATTTCGAATGATCAACAATTTCTTCTATAATCCCGGTACAAATATAATGAATTTTAAAAAAAATGCTACTCCCGGATTACGTAACAATAAGAAAACTATCCAATTATGCTATTCCCCGATGATCTTAACCAACACCCGCTTTTTCCTTTTGCCGTCGAATTCACCGTAGAAAATTTGTTCCCAGGGACCAAAATCCAACTTTCCTTCTGTAATGGCTACCACGACTTCTCTTCCCATAATGGTGCGCTTCAGATGAGCATCGGCATTGTCTTCAAAGGTATTATGACGATATTGATCATAAGGCTTCTCTGGTGCCAGCTTCTCAAGCCAGTCATCAATGTCCTGATGAAGACCGGGTTCATCATCGTTAATAAAAACACTGGCACTGATATGCATGGCATTGACCAATACCATTCCTTCTTTTACACCGCTTTCCCGTAAGCATTCATCAACTTTTGGGGTGATATTTATAAGCTGCCGCCTGGCATTCACATTAAACCAAAGTTCTTTTTTATATGACTTCATAAGCTCCGTACTTAATTATACATGGTTATATGGTATTTATTTTATTCCCAGGGCATCACTAAGGCTTTCCAGCTTTTTGTCCAGCTTGCTGTTTGTTTCATCAAATTGTTCCCTGGAAGGCAACTTCTCCACAGCACCAAAATATATTTTTATCTTTGGCTCTGTGCCTGAAGGCCTGATGGTTATCTTGGAATTGTCTTCCAAAATGAATTGCAACACATTTGATTGGGGCAAATTAATATCGTACCTCAAATGACTGATTTGATCGTATGATTTACCGGCTTGGTAATCATTGATCTGCATAACATCTGATTGATTAATGGATTCCGGTGGATTGTTTCGTAAATCTTCCATCATGCGCTGTATTTCCTCTGCTCCTTCTTTGCCTTCTTTTTTTACCGATATCAGCTTCTCCTTGAAAAAACCGAATTCTACATAGATATCAATCAATAAATCAAATAACGATTTTCCATTATCTTTTGCCCAGGCAACGATTTCGGCAATTATGGCACAGGAAATCACTGCATCCTTATCCCTTACAAAATCGCCGACAAGGTAACCATAGCTCTCTTCTCCACCCCCGATGAAAGTTTTCTCGCTTTCCAGGTTTCTTATCAATTCAGCAATGTATTTGAAACCAGTCAGCACATCATAATGGGCCACATCGTATTTATCGGCAATATTGTTCAACACTTCTGTGGTAACGATTGTTTTTACGATGAATTCTTTTCCTGTTAACTTATTTTTTTCCGCCCATTTAGTGAGCAGATAATAAATCAATACGGCAGCAGTCTGGTTCCCATTCAAAATCACATATTCTCCTTTAATGCCCTTCACTACAATGCCAACACGGTCCGCATCCGGGTCGGTCCCCATAATCACATCGGCTCCCACTTCCTTTCCTTTTTCAATGGCCATGTTCAATGCAGCAGGTTCCTCGGGATTGGGTGAAACAACCGTCGGAAAATTACCATCCGTTTCATCTTGTTCCGGTACATTGTAAACTGAGGTAAATCCAATGTTTTTCAATGCCCTGGGAACAAGGTTCACACCTGACCCGTGAATGGGGGTATATACTATCCTGATCCCGCTTTGCCTTTGTATGGCTTCTGGTGACAGACTCAAAGATTTTATTTTATCAATGTAAACTTTATCGATATCTTCCCCGATGGTTTTCACCTTGTCCTGATTGCCCTTCCATTTTATTTCATCGATGGAACTGATCTTCTGAACTTCATCAATGATGTTTTTATCATGCGGGTTGACAATCTGTCCCCCATCTTCCCAATAGACTTTATATCCACTATATTCCTTCGGGTTGTGGGAAGCGGTAATGACCACACCGGCCTGACAGCCAAGGTGCCTGATGGCAAAGGATAATTCCGGGACTGGCCGCAGCTCATCGAATAAATATACGTTCAATCCATTGGCCGCAGCAATATGAGCAGTCGTTTCAGCAAACAACCTGCTGTTATTCCGGTTGTCATACGCTATCGCCATAGATATTTCAGGTTTTCCTTCAAATTGCTTTTTCAGATAATTGCATAATCCCTGGGTGGCGGATCCCACTGTGTAGATGTTCACCCTGTTGGTCCCGGCTCCCATAATTCCCCGTAGTCCTCCTGTACCAAATTCAAGATCCTTGTAAAACGAATTAATCAATGCCGTCTCGTCATGCTCCAGCATATCGCGCACCTGCTGCTTGGTTTCTGTATCATAATTGCCTGTCAGCCATTTTTTTGCCTTTGGCTTTATTTCATTTATATCCATGTTTACCTTATTTTTTTTGAAGTTCAAAAATACATTTTTTTAAACTGTCTTTCCAATAGGGAATGGTTAAATTATAAGTTTGTTTAATCTTTTCTTTGTTGAAAACAGAATAAAATGGCCTGATGGCTTTTGTAGGAAAATCTTTAGATTCAATGGGCATGATATGGCATTCAGCTTGCAACGCAGCGGCAATTTCAATGGCGAAATCATACCAGCTGCATACTCCTTCATTCGAAAAATGAAAAACTCCTGGTGTAAAGGGTGTAAAACCGGTTTCCACCTGGTTGATAATGCTGATGATGGCATCTGCCAAATCCATGGCGTTGGTCGGGGTGCCCACCTGATCATATACCACCTTCAACTCATCTTTTTCCTGGGTGAGCCTCAGCATCGTCTTGACAAAGTTTTTGCCGAAAGTGGAGTAAAGCCAGGAAGTACGGATAATGGCTGCATTATCATAATCCAGTGCATGTCTCTCGCCCGCCAATTTCGACTTTCCATAAACAGATTGCGGATTCGGGTCATCGGCTTCATGATAGGGCCTGTGATGAAATCCATCAAACACATAATCGGTTGAAATATGAATTAACCTCGATTTCTGTGCTTTCGCAGATGAAACCAAATACGCCACAGCATCCCGGTTCACTGAATAAGCTTGTTCGGCTTCATCTTCTGCCCGGTCAACCGCCGTATATGCGGCACAGTTTATAATCCAGTCAAATTGTTCTTCCCGGAAAAATGCATGCACCTCCTCCCCCACAGTCATGTCCAGTTCATCAACATCCACATAAGTATAATGATGACCCGGATTTTTTGCAACATTTCTTTGTATTTCACTTCCCAGCTGGCCTTTGGAGCCCGCCACCAAAATATTTGTCATATATAACTCCGTTATTCTGCTTCAGTTCAATAAATGGAAATCACTGACTGTTTTGAAAAACAAAATTCATCTCTGCTTCATCAAAAGCCGGCAGGACTTTATCTTTAGAGGATACGACGGCATCTTTGACATCCATCTGCCAATCTATTTGAAGCTTCTTGTCCATATAATATATGCCTCTCTCACTGTTTGCATTATAATAATTGTCACATTTATAGGTCAGTATGGCTGTATCGCTGAATACGGCAAATCCATGAGCAAAGCCTCTGGGTACAAACATTTGCAGTTTGTTCTCTGCTGAAATTTCAGTACCATACCATTGACCGAAGGTCGGTGAGCCTTTCCGGATATCAACTGCCACATCGTAAACAGCGCCTGCAATGACCCTTATCAATTTGGCCTGGCCATATGGAGCCAGCTGATAATGCAATCCCCGCAAGACTCCCCGTTTTGATTTGGATTCATTATCCTGCACAAATGTTGCTTTGACCCCTTTTTTTAAAAGTTTATTCTGATGATAACTTTCAAAAAAATAACCCCGTTCATCTTTAAATACCCGTGGTTTCACGATGAACAAACCCGGGATGCCTGTTTTTATTATATCCATGGTTTAAAATGTAAATATTGAGTTTTCCGCTAATTTTTGAAGGTATTCCCCATAACTGTTGCTTGCATAACTCCTGGCCAGTCGCCTGAGCTGATCTTTGTCAATTAAACCCCGTTTGAATGCAATTTCTTCAATGCAGGAAACTTTCAAACCCTGCCGCTGTTCAATGGTATGTATGAAATTAGATGCCTGAAGCAGGCTTTCATGGGTCCCCGTATCGAGCCATGCCATCCCCCTGCCCAAAAGGTTAACATTCAAACTGTTCTCTTGCAAATACAGCTTGTTGAGATCAGTGATCTCCAGCTCCCCCCTGGCCGATGGTTTGAGTGAACCGGCTTTTTCAACCACACTGCTGTCATAAAAATATAAACCGGTCACCGCATAATTGGATTTTGGATTTTCCGGCTTCTCCTCAATGCTGATAACCTTATTGTTTTGATCAAACTCTACCACCCCATATCGCTCAGGATCTTTTACATAGTAACCGAAAACAACGGCCCCGCTATCGATTCCCGCAGCATCCAGCAATTTATGTCCGAATTGATGCCCATAGAATATGTTGTCCCCCAGAATAAGGCTCACATTATCTCCTTCAATGAACTTTTCTCCAATTAGAAATGCCTGGGCAATGCCTTCCGGGTCGGGTTGCACCTCAAAAAACAAAGAAATACCCAGGTGACTGCCATCCCCGAGTAGCTCCTGGAAAAGATGAATATCCCTTGGAGAAGAAATAATAAGGATTTCCTTTATGCCTGCAAGCATTAAGACAGACAGGGGATAGTAAATCATCGGTTTATCATATACTGGCAAAATTTGCTTTGAAATGCTGTGCGTAATGGGATATAAGCGGGTACCTGCACCGCCGGCCAAAATAATACCTTTCATAAATATCTGTTTTTTATTACATTAATTGTGTTAATTGTTTTCAATTCCTTTTCTTCCAATGCTAAAGTAATCAAATCCATTTTCAATCATGTCTTCATATTCATAAATATTCCTTCCGTCAAATATGACTTTATTGTTCATGACTTTCGACATGACTCTGAAATTAGGAAGCCGGAATTCAGGCCATTCCGTAATAAGTACCAGGGCATCTGCTTCCAGAACGGCATCATATTGATCGCTGGCATAATCAATTTTATCTCCGAGTACTTTCCTTGCCTCATCCATGGCCACCGGATCATAAGCGGATACCGTCGCACCTGCTTCCAGCAAATTTTTAATGATGATGAGTGAAGGAGCTTCCCGCATGTCATCCGTGTTGGGTTTAAAGGACAGTCCCCAGATGCCGATTTTTTTACCCTTAAGATCCTGTCCGAAGTAATGTTGCATTTTTACAAAGAGACTGGCTTTCTGACGGTTATTCACATTTTCAACGGCTTCCAGGATTTCAAGTCTATACTCATTATCATAGGCAGTACGTATCAAAGCTTTGACATCCTTCGGAAAACAAGATCCCCCATACCCTACGCCCGGATATATGAATTTATTGCCGATCCTCTTATCACTGCCTATGCCAATCCTAACCGAATTGATGTCCGCCCCCACTTTTTCACACAAATTGGCGATATCGTTCATAAAGCTTATCTTGGTGGCCAGAATGGAGTTGGCTGCATATTTGGTCATTTCTGCCGAAGGAATATCCATGAAATATATCGGGTGATTGTTCAGTAAAAAAGGCTTGTATAGTTTTCGCATGATATGCTCAGCTTTTTCTGAATCCGTTCCGATAATGATTCGGTCGGGTTTTAAAAAATCGCTGACTGCCGCACCTTCCTTTAAAAACTCCGGATTAGAAGCTACGTCAAATGCTACCTTCTCATTTCTTTTCTCCATTTCTTTTTTAATCGCCTGCCTTACTTTTTCTGAAGTACCAATGGGTACAGTGCTTTTGGTGGCTACCACCAGGTAATCCCGGATGTTTTTGCCTATCTCCTCAGCCACGGAAATCACATAACTCAGATCAGCGCTTCCATCTTCTCCAGGAGGCGTTCCCACAGCTATAAAGATGACTTCACTTTCCTCAATATTGGACTTTAAATCGGTCGTAAATGAAAGTCGCTGCTTTTCAATATTTTTCTGTACAATGGGTTCGATACCTGGTTCATATATCGGTATTTCTCCCTTGTTCAATCTATCTATCTTTTCTTTATTAATATCAACACATACCACTTCTATGCCTGTCTCAGAAAAACATGCCCCGGTGACCAGGCCCACATAACCGGTACCAATAACTGTTATTTTCAAGGTTTTACATTTATAGGATTAAACAATCTATTTTATTAATCGAACGCCCCATGCGTTCACTTTTATGCTGTCTGTCTCTCCCAAAGACTCCAGGGTTCTTTGTCTCCATACATCCCTGGCACTATGCTCTTTCATAACAGGTATCTCCCTCATATCAACATACCTGTCATCGTTTTCTTTATTAAAAACTCCATATACGAGCGTGCTGTCCGCCATCACCTTTTGCCAAACAATATAATGGTGGTTGTTTTTGATGATTACCGGGAAGCTTTTAACACTGGTCTGATGAATGCCGATGACTTCCTTGTTGGTTAACAAATTCCGGGTGAACAAGCTGAGACTGTCTGGATGAATGCTTATCATCCACGGGGAGGGGAGCAATGCCATAAAGCTCACATAACTGTAGATCTGATCAGCATTATCAAAACGCCTGTCAAGTTGGCTACCACTGATAAGATTGCCGAAATCATGCCAGTATCCGGCCTCCTGAAATGGTATGGAGTCATATTTGCCATACATCATATCCCGAATATCAATTGAATCCGGTTCGTGAGCCAGTACATTCACGTGGTAATTATCATTAATCCTGATTTGCCTGTCATTCAGCACGACATGATAAATGATATCCCTGGAAATGCTTTGCAGGGCATTGCCCATATTGAAAACCGATCGCCTTAACAGGGGATTTTGAACCGGATCGACCGAATCGGGGCCGGGACAATATTCATAAGTTAAATAATCCACATCCCATGCATTCCAGGTCCATGCATCGGTATATTCATTGCCTGCACTTCCGGGGTAACCCTGACAGGTGATGGACGCAGGAGCTGAATAAAGACCCAGTTTCAGGCCGCTGCCATGAAGCTGACTGGCAAGATCCTGAATATCCGGAAAATGGTTGTTGCCATAAAGGATTTGATTGTTTTGATTTCTTGCATTTCGCTGCCAGCAGTCATGAATATTTAGATGTTGCCAACCCATGTCAGTCAAACCGGATTGCACAAGCGAAGATGAAATATCAACGACATCGCCGGTTTGAAGCCGGCAATTCAAATAGTCTTTATTGTTCCATGCCATCGGCGGGGTAAGTGATATCTGGTTTCCAACCCTAAAGGTAAAGGCAGCTGAATCACTACCATGATTGTTATTGGCGACGACGCTGAAATTATATGTCCCCGCTGCCGGCAATCTACCTCGTATTACCGGTTTGTCCTGGTCGATGCTTAATCCTGCCGGCAAATCATCGGAAGATATTGTCATGGGTTTCCGGCCGGAAACCGGTATCCTGAAAAGAACCGCAGAAGAAGGCGTAAAACCAGCTATCCTGGGATAATTAAAAGAAGGAGCCAGCCCTTCAGGAGGGGTCAGTAATTCGGGAATTTTTTCCTTTTGGGTATAATAAAACTTTGAATTTTGCTCGATGAAGCGGTATTTCAATACATAACCCGATGGTTCGGGAAGGGAAAAATGACTGGTCAGTTTAGTTTCCTCACTCGCATTTAAAGTCATTTCCCGGGATTCCTGGTAAACGGACTCATAACCATGCGCTGGCAAAACGGATACCTCTAACCTTCCTGAAAATGAATAATGATTGGAATGATTCCTAATGCGGATGTCTTTTCGCATACTATCTCGTTCAAAAAAATGAAAACCGGTAAAATGTTGATCTATACTGACATAGTCTTTAAAATCTTTCATGCTGACAGAAGGATTAGGGGCAGCCAGCAGTCTCGCCTGCTCATCCGCATAAATTCTTAGTGCAAGGGTATTGATTTCGTTCCAATGAATAAGGGAATCTTCGGCGCTGAGGGTATATTGCCGCTTTCCAAAAATATCTTTAAATGCTGACAAATCATTCATCCCCCGGTCATTTTTTATCAATCGTCCGTTTCGGCCAATCAACCTGCCATTCAGATAAAACTCATCCGGTCCGTTGATTTGTTTGAAATCAAATAATAAGCTGTCTTTCAGGTAGGAATATAGTTTCAGATCATCAGTTATCCTCACTTTTGTCCGGTACCAGACATACCCTTCAACCGCCGGTTCATTAAACTGACTCAGATAATCCCCGGCTTTTGCTGAATTCCACCCTTGCAAATCTATCTGTTTTTTGGCAAAATCCCGGTTATCCGCTGTCCGGTAATGCCAGTCATCCAATATAAGGATCTCTGGCTGATAAGAAGTCAGGCAGGACTGAAAGACCAACACAGCAACAATAAATAAAAAGGAATACCATTTCATCTCAGGACTTGTCAATTGGAATTTCGACATCTACTCTTTTTTTTGATAACACTTGACCCAGTCAACTTCCAAAATACCTGGCAGGCTATTTTCATTAATTTTATGGGCTATTCCTGAGCTTATATTCAAATACATCGGTACATCAGGAATGCCTTTTCGCTCTTTCTTAAGGGCAACACCATTAATTCTCCATATCATTTCTTTTGGTGTCCATTCAAGTGAATAGATATAATACTTTTTGTTCGCTTTGATGGCCGGAACTTTTTTTATGTGTTTTTTCACTTTTTTATTGTCACCTGTCTGCTCCAGCCAATAGTGATTGGCGGTTATCTTTCTTTTTTTATGAAGATTGTAATTAAATACATCTATCTGCGGGAGCATCTGGTCAGCAAGCAACCAGAAAACATTGCTTACGGACGGAGATTCAGAGGCTTTTATTTTTGCCTTAAAGATGCCGTACTTTTGTCTGAAACTTTCACCGGTATTTATCATTCCGGAGGTATATTCAAATTCTTTGGGATGAAAACCCATGGTGGGATGCCAGGCTTTGCCCTCCAACTTTTCCTTTTTGGTGTAGATTCTGAGCGAACTATCCCTGGTTTCAATGTTTTTGTCGTGATTAAAGAAATGCTTGTCGTTCTCAAGGGCATAGCTCTCATTTAATAATTTCTTGCCCCAGAAATAAGAAGTAATCCATTTTTCACTGTCCAGCTTCTCATCACTGAAATCATCACTAAAGGTACACTCATAATTCAGAATATCTTCGAATTTATTCGAATTCCGGGTCTTGTAATACCATTTAATCTTAGGCGATTTCTTAAGTTTCTTGTATTCCTGCAGATCCTGGTATTCTTTGGTTTTCTCAAATTTTTTTTTGTCCTCCATGTAATCCTTCACTTCTTTAAACCGGTCGCTATTAATGATTTCCTCCAGCTCCTGATAACGCTTCAGCATATCAGATTCATGAACTTCTTCGTAATTCTTCAATAATGGAGATTTCTTTACTTTCAGATAATTCTTTACATTATCCTGCTTCAAAAGCTTTTTATATTCCTGTTCTTCCTGGTATTCTTCTGTATTTTCAAACACATAATTCTTCTTGTATTCCTTAAACTCCTTTGAATTGAAGTACTCATCGTACGAATCGTATTTTTGTATCAGTTCCGAGTTTTCCAGTTCATGAAAGTCATCAAAACCTTTTGAGCGAACAATCTTAAAGTAATTCTTAATCGGCGAATCTTTTTTAAGCTCCTCATAAGCCTTGATCTTATTGAAGGCTTCCGTATTTTTGAAATCGTATTTTTCTTTTATATCCTTAAGGCTAGTATTTTTTGCAAATTCTTCCAGTTCCTGAAATCTTTTCATTTCATCAGCATCTTTCATGGAGCGATAATTCTCATATGCCTTTGAATTCAGAATCCTGAAATATTTCTTTATTTTAGATGACCTGGATAACTCATCGAAACGCTTGACCTTATCATGATCAGGAGAAGCTTTAAATTCTTTGCTCTTGATGTTCACTGACTTTTTCGTGTCCTCCACAAATTCTTTCAAACCTTCAAATTCCTGCAAAGCTTCAGATTCCTGCATCTCTTTGACCAGCTCAAAATCCCTGGAACGGATAAACTTTTGATAGAGCTTGATGGACGGTTTCTTCTTTAATTTCTGATATTCCGTAAATTTTTCAAATTCTTCGGAGTTCTTAAAGGAATAATTTTTCTGGTAATCCTTGAATTCCCGGGAGTTTATTTCTTTGTCCAGTTCTTCAAACTGACTTTTTTTGCCTGAATCTCTCAGGGCTTCAAAATCCTTAAAGTATTTGGAGTGAACGATTGAAAGGTAATTTTTGACTTTTGGATCTTTTTTGAAATTATGATATTCAACAAGCTCTTCGTGTTTTGGTGAGTTTTTGAAGTGATAATTTTTCTTGAAGTCTTTGAATTCTTTGGAATTTATTTTTTCGTCAAGCTCTGTGAACCTTTTAAAGTCAGCAGAATCTATAAATTCGGTGTATTTCTTAAATGCATTCGATTCAATGAATTTGAAATACTTTTTTATAGCCGGCGACTTTTTCAGTTTTTGATATTCCTGCAGCTGTTTAAACTCCTCAGTGTCCTTAAATTTGAGAGATTTAAGATGATTCAGAAAATCTTTAAACTCATTCGAATTAAAATAATTATCGTATTGTTCAAATTTCTTTATTTCTTCAGAATGCTGATATTCATTTAATTCTTTCCATTCTTCATGCAACCTGGCTTCTTTTTCTTCGATCTTCTCAGTCTTAGGAATTAAATTGAACATGGACAAAGCATAAAATTTTATATTTAGAAGAGCACCTGCCATTTATAGATTAGGTTTTAAACCAATAAAGATAAAATTTTTAATTGTAATTTTAATAATTAAATCATCAAAGATAAATAAGTTATTTGTAACAAAAACGAATATTTCTTTATCATTTTAAATAAATACTTTTTAAAACAGGCCATTTTATTTTTATCATTGCACTTTCAAAAAAGCAAATACAAATAAAGCATAAACTATTTTTATTTTAAAAATATTGAGCTTTTTTAATAGGTAAACTTTCATTTTTTTAACACTACTGGTAACGAGAATTGGTAAAAAGGGTTCATGGCGGACTGGCTGATGATTTAATAAAAAGATATCCAAAATTAATTTAAAAAACATGAGCAAAGGAATATTCCTGGGATTAAACACCATTGACATACAATTTTTAATTGAACAATATCCTGAAGCCAATACAAAAACCAAAGCAGTCGATAAAGACATTCACTTGGGGGGGCCTGCAACCAATGCGGCCATCACCTATGCCTTTCTGGGAGGAGAACCACTTTTGCTGACAGACATTGGTAAGAATCTTTTTTCAGTATACATTGGCAATGAACTGGCACATTATGATGTTCAGTTTGAGGATTTGTCCCCTGAATACAATGGATTGCCTACTTTTGCCTCTGTACTTACTTCGCTTGATAACGGGGACAGAACCATATTTTCTTACCACCCCGATGGCAAAAGATACAACACAAACATGCTGAATAGCATACAACTGGAGGATTATCAATCTGTGCTATTGGATGGATTCCATGCTGACATCAGCATAGCCCTCGCCAAAAAAGCCCGGGGTTATGAAATTCCCGTCATATTGGATGGTGGGAGCTGGAAAGCGCATACGGAAGCACTGTTACCTTATGTGGACATGATCATTTGTTCAGATGATTTTTATCCCCCCGGAATAAAAAACAAGATGGAAATATTCTCCTTTCTGGAATCAAAATTCAGCATCAAAAAAACGGCGGTTTCCCGGGGTCATCAAAGCATTTTGTTTTCAGAAGACCATAAAAACATACAGGAAATTCCTGTAAAGCCAGTCAGTGCCAAAGATACCCTCGGTGCCGGTGACATATTTCACGGGGCCTTCTGCTATTTTTTTAATGAAGGGATGAATTTTGAAGACGCCTTACTAAAGGCATCTGAAGTAGCTACATTTTCATGCAACTACCTCGGTACCAAAAAATGGATGGAACACTATTCACATGAACATTATTCAAATACAAGCTCCATCTCCAAATCAAAATCATCATAAATCATCCTGTCCCCCAAATCATCGAAAAAACTGGCGGAGCCATAGCGCACATTGAATTTGGACCGGTCGAGCGTAATGCTGATGCGGGCTTCGTAAGCCTTCCCGTTCTTTTTAAACCTGGCGGGAAAAGTGATTTCTTCCGTAATCCCCTTAATGGTAATATTGCCGGTAACTTCATATGAACCTTCCTCTTTACGTTTGACTTCCGTAGTCTCAAATCTGGAGGTTGGAAACTTTTCAACAGAGAAAAAATCATCCGATTTCAGATGGTTTAACAGTCGATCCCGCATTCCACCAGTCAAATCATTATTAGATATCGTACTCATATCCATGATAAAAGTGCCCCCGGCCAGATATCCGTTTTCAATTATGACACTGCCTTCCTGGAATTGAATATTGCCATTATGGCTTCCGCCTACCTTACTGCCTTTCCAGGTTACGTTACTTTTTTCAACGTTTAACTCCCCATTTTCGGCATTTGCTGCAAACGCCAAAAAGATCAAGGACAAAGAAATAATTATTGTTCTCATGGTTACCTATTTTTGTTTAAGATTATTTACTTAACAAGATTTTTAATAAAAGGTTTTATAGCAGCTTTCAATATTTTCCATTTAATTTGCGGGTTTAAATCTCAAAGAATGTTCAAACGCTTATTTAACTGGTCGCCAAAGAATTTCCCCATTTATTACGGGTGGTTGATTATTGTATTCGGGATTGTAGGTGTGCTCATGAGTGTCCCCGGACAAACCATAGGTATTTCCGTATTTACTGATTATCTAATGAAATCACTGAATTTGTCCAGGGTTTATCTGGCGCTGGCTTATTTGATTGGAACCGCAGGCAGCTCTTTTATACTTACTTACGCCGGAAAGCTATATGACCGTCATGGGGCCAGAAATACTGCAGCGATAGCCGGATTGGGCTTAGGCATTGTTTTAATCTACATGACAAAAATAGATAGTCTGGGATTTATGATGGAACCCCATCTGGCCGGAAAAATCAGATTTGAAGTTCTGATGTTTATTCTTGTCATAATCGGTTTTTTTGGCATACGTTTCTTCGGACAGGGGGTGCTAACGATGGTCTCCCGAAACATGATTATGAAATGGTTCAACAGGAAAAGGGGATTGGCCAGTGCGATACTGGGAATATTCCTGACTTTTGGATTTTCTTATGCTCCGAGACTGTTTGATGGTTTAATAAAAATATACGGATGGCGGGGGGCTTGGTTTATGATAGCCGTGGTCATAGGATTGGGATTCGTGTTATTTGCACTCGTTTTTTTTAAAGACAATCCGCAGAAATTCGGACTGGAACCGGATGGAGAAACTTTTGGACAGAAGGAAGAAAATACAGGTGAAAAAGGAACCAGGCTAAAAAACCTACTATTCTCTAAATTAAAAAAGCTGCCGGTATATAAACCCAAAATGGACTATACCCTGAAAGATGCTAAAAAAACCTACAGTTTTTGGATATTCAGCCTCTCTCTTGCTTTGTTTACACTATTCATTACGGCACTCACTTTCAATGTGGTATCCATTTTTAAAAATGCCTCGCTAACCCGCGAAATAGCCCTGGATATATTTCTTCCATCTGCCCTGGTGGGCGTATTTTTCAATATGTTGTTCGGTTGGTTGAGCGACTTCATTAAACTGAAATATTTGCTATTTGTTGAGCTAACGGGACTGGCACTGGCTTCGATCGGATTAATGTTACTGAACAGCGGTTTTCCGATATGGCTGATCATTGTCGGAAACGGAATGGCGCAGGGTAGCTTCAGTGTGCTTTCATCAGTAACCTGGCCCCGTTTTTATGGCACCAACCATCTTGGCGCCATCTCCGGATATGCCATGAGTTTTATTGTGGCCGGCAGCGCTGTCGGACCGCTTCTGTTCAGCTTGTCGCTTAAATATTCCGATGGCTATTATTTGGCTGGACTGGGCAGTCTAATCTTAACCATTATACTACTCATTTTGTCATTTAAAGCAGAAAATGTGAATGAGGTGAAAGTCATGGAAAAATAAACAAAGGATGAATATTTTTGTTCCATGTCCTTAATAATAAGATATTGAGTTGATTTTTTAGCGTAATCTGAACCAATAATAATCATAATATGGCATCCCGAATAGCAATAACCCATCGTTTAGACTACAAACTGTTTGATTCCCTGAAAGAACGTCATGAATTGATTGAACCTAAGGAAGATGAATTTTCAAAAGAAGAATTATTGGGGCATATAAAACATGTGGATATCATCATCACCATCTTTGGTTTTGTCATTGATAAAAGCATGATGGATCAGGCAACAAATCTCAAATTAATAGCCAATTACGGTGCCGGTTACAACAACATTGACACAGATTATGCTGCCAGCAAAGGCATTCATGTGACCAACACCCCGCTTTCCGTAGTAGAACCCACGGCAGAACTGGGAATGGGATTGCTGCTGTCATTGAGCAGAAAGATTGCATTTTTGCATCATCAGATTGTCAATCACGAAACCATCCGATGGGGATTATTTGATAACCTTGGAATGACCCTTCAGCATAAAAAATTAGGTGTCATCGGATGTGGAAGGATTGGCACCTCTTTTGCCCGAAAGGCAAAAGCATTCGGCATGGAAATCAGTTATTACAACCGGAACAGAAAACCTGAAAGCATTGAAAAGGAAATAGGGATGACATATAAACCATTTGAGAAAGTATTAAAAGAATCTGATGTGATATCCATTAACACCCCGTTAAGCAAAGAAACATATCATTTGATTAATGAGCCGGAACTGTCAAAGATTAAACAAGGGGGACTGATTATTAACACGGCCAGGGGTGCCGTCATCAACGAAAGGGCATTGATCAGATTCCTGGCTAACGGTCACTTAGGTGGAGCCGGATTGGATGTTTTTGAAAACGAACCTGAAATACCCCATGAACTCAGGGAACTGGATAATGTAGTATTGGTTCCTCATATCGGTACGGCTTCTTACGATGACCGGAAAGGCATGGCAGATGAAGTCATTAAAAATATAAAACAATTCGTCAGCGGTGAAAAACCTGATGCCCTGGTATGTTGAAAAAATATTAAACACCCTTGTAAACCACATTTATGTATAAAAAAATTATCTATAAAAGAAAATTCAACATCCCGGGTGTTTTGAAAGATATTTATCAATAAACAAAAAAATATTTCAGGTTGTTAGGTTATTTAAAAATTGGAAATAAATTAATATCTTATAAATTTGTTCCCCAAAGCATGTTTATTAAATTATTGTAAACAACCAATAAGAAACATTAAATAGTGTCACTAAGAAAACTAACAAATTATGCTAAAGTGGTTCTAAGAAGG
>CAYFUP010000036.1:0-20245 GCA_964346235.1 uncultured Bacteroidales bacterium
GGTTATCTCATCTCCTTTTGTGCACGATAGTGAATGAGGGGTTCATATGTGCAAAATTATTTTAATCATGCTTGTTTCATAATTTTGATATCTGCGACAAATAAAGAAGCTAACTGTTTTATCTACAATGGTAGAACGCTAATTTATTGTATAACGATTTTTTTTGTTGTACTTTGTTTACCTGACTGAATATTAATTAGATACATGCCAACCGGATATTCTTTTATATTCCAGTTTATTTGATGCTGTCCGGCCGGAAAATATTGGTTTACATTTTTTATTACTTGCTTTCCAAGGGCATTGTAGCATGTAATCTGAACATGGTCTGCTTTTTTCAAAGTAAATCCAATATGCAGGTTATTGTTGGCAGGAATAGGAAATACAGTGGCATTCAGCCTGTTTGCATAAAGATTATTCACTGAACTGGGCACCAATTTCATTTTTCCCTGGTTGGGAAGGGTTTGGGTGGTGGGTTTAACTTTTCCGTTTTTATGGGCCAGGTAAGAGTGGGTCCATTGCGGGCGGACAGGTAACTGTCCCTGATTCACCAAATCGGTCCATTCCTGGTCGGTCATCCTGTGAAAATTCCGGGTCGTTTTTTCATAATAGGACATGACCGGACCAACAAATGTTACCGGTTTAAAATCCCTGGAAGGAGATTTGGCCAGGAAAACACCGAGGTTAACTTTGCCTACTGCGGTATGTAATACTTTTCCGACCATATTGCCTGCTTCATCTGTAGGCTGGGTATGTACATCAGCCACCAGGTAATCGGTTTCCATGCCACTGTCATACCCGTTATAAAAAAGCTCAAAGAACCACCCGGAATATGGGGGAGCACCGCAAACAGGTCCTTGATTTTTTATCAGCATGGTCTTTAAAAAGGCGGTTTCTTCATCATTAAAAGGTTCCTGATTAAGCTCTTTTGTCGCAAGAGTCGAAAGCTTAACGGCTTTTTCAGCCAGACTGGTATAGTAATCCATGATCCTGTCCTTCATGTAACTGTTTTCTATATGGATATCCGTTATAATGGTTTTTGCTTTTTCTGCAAATGTTCCGATTTGTTCATAAAAATCCGGGTAAGGTTCGATGTACGAATGGGGATAGGAGCAAATAATCCCTCCGGTGTAGGATTGTTTAGCGTATAGCAGGTTGTCATGCCGTAATTGGGTCCAGGAGGCCAGTTGGGTATTGATTTTTTCCATCCGCCAGGCATCGGTCATCATAAAATAAGGATAGCCGGTGGTATCCTGATCCGGATTTAACGTCCGTATAGCATGGATCCATGAATTGTATAAGGTGCCGTTCCAAAAAGAATCATCGTAGCTGTCAACCAGGTAACGCAGCGAGGCCAGTTGGGAAGCATAATGATAAGCATCTAGCTCATTCTGAAGCAGTGGAAGGGCATCATTGTTGCCGATTACAAACAAGGCATCCAATGGATTGGGCATGGGGCGCCAAATTTTTGAGCCATTATGGACGATCCTGTCATATACCACATTGGAAAAAACATAGGAATCGATAATAAAGCGTTGGCCCATCAATCTAAACGAAACCGGCAAAGCATCCGGTTCCGGATTAAACGGATCCATGTAAAAAATGCTGGATAATATTTCCTGTCCGTATTCAGGGACGCTTGTCAATTCATCCTTCAATTCCGCATAGATAATGTCATTGGTAAGCTCAACAGCAGAAGAAATATTCATTTCATCCAGAATGGCCGAAAACTCATTTGTGGTTAAATTGTCGCTTTCGCCCACAAAAAAGTCTATGATCCGGTTGTTTGAATCCAAAAGCGGCCTTACCCCAGCCATATCAATCAGTTCATTGAGCATGAAAGCCGCGTAGGTCATGCGCCTGATATCGACCGAGTCAATCATCTCCTCTTCAGGTAATTCAGAAAGCATAAAGTCAATTCTTCCCAGCCACATCATGCATCTGAAGTAAGGCTCAAGGGATTTGGGTTTGCCAAAAAAACCAGACTCCGAATCTTTATAATGCCCCCTGGGTGTAAACTGACTGAAATCCAGTTTTCGGGAATGGCTCGTAAATAAAGGCATGGTTGCAAAAGATTCCCGCTCAATGGCATTCCATGTTGCTGACACCACCGAATCATTAATGGCATGACCGCTGTTTAGTTCATCATGTATCAACGATTTGGCGATGGTTACGTAATGGTCAACATCCTGCAATGCCTGATGTATGTGGATATTGGAATAGACATCGTATTTTGCTTTCAATGCATCATAAGTATTATAAAGTTTACCGGCTATTTTGACGAGGTTGGGCTCCAGGTAATTTATTTCCAAATCCATTAATATTTCAACATATGACTTATGCAATGCATGGAGGATGGCATCGGTCGAGAGGAAAACCGGCAAGTCTTTATGAAAAATATCTGCAAAAGCACTCCCAAAAGAATGATAGGAATGCCTCTCAGTAACAAAGAAATGATTGTCCTGAAGCAGTTGCATTTCATCATCGGTTAATTCGTATTCTTCTATGATGGTATCCAGATAAGCATACCTTTCAACATTAAAAGCTTCTTCAATGCCGCTGTAGTATCGTTTATTGAATGAATGAAGAGCGGACAGTTCTTCTGAGGTCAGGTTTTCAGTGCTTTTCAGAAATTTTTTGTATTCCTGAAGGGAAAAATGTTCTTGTCCGCTTACCGGAAAGCAGAGAAATGACAAAAGCATGAAATAAATTATGGTTCTCATTTCAGTTAATTTAAACAGTGGTTCCGAGAAAACGTCAATAACTGCGTTATGCACTCCTTTAGCGCAAGTTTACGACCAGTAAACTTCTGGCACTTAAGGCTCGCATGCCTTGTTCTTGATGCTTTCTCAGAACCACTTTAAAATAATTATAAGTTTTTTTAGTACCACTATATACAAATGTTATTTAATAATTCCTCGAGTTATAATTTTTCAAGAAGCACATTCAGGTCATTGAGGAACTTGTTCTCACACTCATCATTATTCCCATTGTCCCTGCATTTTAAATGATGATAACAGGGTGAGGTGATAATGAAATAGTCGCTTGTTTCCTTGAATTTCATGGGAATGCACCATGAATACATCATGGATTGATCAATGATTTCATTCAGGGTATCCTTTTGACTGAGTGGATAAAAATACAATACCAAATGCTGTCTTCGTTTATTTACGTTCACCTCGAAGGTATCCACAGAATTAACAAATTCAGCTACAGTCATTGGCGCGGGCACTCCCTTGATTCTGGCAGAATTTGGAACAATATTGTAAAGATTTCCATTCCAGTTGGTTGGCAGGCGATTAAGGATTTGGGTTAATTTCTTATTCAACAACGAATCAGCATATTCATCATTATCAGAAGGTTCCCCGCCAGGGGTTTCCCCGTCATCCAGCGTCCAGGGATAATGCCCGGTTCTGTCTGCTGCATAATGCCCCGAAGGTTTATTCCTCAAATCGACAGAGAAAATCAGCGGGTTATCCTCATGATAGTATGGTTCTTTAAACAACAGGGTATATTGCTTCTGCTCAAGGTTATTGATGATGATGTTTAAATCATACAGGCAATGGCAATCGCATAAACCCTTCAGCTCATCTTCTTTAATCATAATGGAGTCTCCAAAAACCATTACATTGGCCGATAATTGTGCGGGACAGCAGTTAAAACCGGCATTTACATGCGTTAATTTTAGGATGCCATTGTGATAATCATAGAAAACCCCACTTTTAGTGGGCGGAATACGGGGTGAAGAAGAAGAGTTGTCAGTAAATCTTTTACAACCCGAATAATGGATTAATTGTCCTTGCTGACCTTGGGCATTAAGCGGTAAATGATAGGTTTTCGTCTGGTTTCCGTCATGTAAATCAAAAGTGAATGTATTCTGGTCTGATGGAAGAATTGAAGATACATCAAATTTCAGGGTTTCGCTCAGGTAAGCTTCGCACATATCTCCGTTGGCATCATGGGATAACAATAATGAAAGTTGCTGGGGAACCGGTCCATAGGTCATTTCTAATTGCGCTGGTTTGACCAGTTCAAACCGGTGAGGTTTACAACCCCCGCTATATCGAACTTTTAAAACCAGGCATCGTTCTTCAAGTGATACCTGTTCCAAATTAACCGGATCACGGGGCAGGGTGTCCAGTGAGACATCCTCTAAAACTTTTTTACAATCGTTTGCAGCTGAAATTCCAACAATTTTATCGATCCGTACCATTTCCCCTACCATGCAAATGGATGCCATGTTATCCATTTTGGTGTACTGAACCTTCACCCGTTGTCCGTCAAAAAACTCAAAAGCGCTGTCGCTGTTAACTGCATGAGGTTCAAGTTTTTTTCCGTTGTCGAGTTCGATAATGTACCGGCAACCATCCAGACCGGTATAATCTTTGACAGTGCCACGATACCATTTTTTGTGCCTTAATGGTTTTGTGCTTAACTGGCCTTCGTTATCCACCGTTAGAGCCCATTTTTTATTATCAGGCGAGGTTAAGACCAGGTTATCCCTGTTTTTGACCATGCTGCCTGCCTTTTCCGCATACATGGCATAAGGAACGGATAAGATCTGGCTCATGCCCATGGGATGATAATTGTTTCCTGCTTCAGGATCCATTTCGACCCGCAAAAAGAAAGTTCCATGATTCCAGCGGATGGAGGAAAATTCTTTATCACTCCATCCCTGTCCAATCGCAATATTAAACAATCCAAACCCGTTTGTCTTCACTTCATGGGTTTCTGAATACACCGTATTTTTCGGAATGAAATCAGGATTACTCATGATAAGCGGGTTGCCTGCAATAATGTTAATTCGGACTGATATTTCCTGGTTTTTCAGTGCTTTCCCTTCCAGGTCCCTGGCAACGGCCTGGTAATTAATAGCCTGCGGCACCTGTGCAAGCAGGGAAAGATTCACCATCAATGATAGTATAGAAGTAAAAAGTGTTTTCATCTCTTTTATAAATTAATGTTTATTAGTTTTTATATTGATTCATGATTATTTATCATCGATGTTTTATGCTGTATGTTGGTTTATTGCATTTTTTGTATCTTATAGGATTTATATGGCTTTCCATCTGAAGCTGTTACTTTTAAGATATAAGTACCATTACTGAAACCGGTCAATTCGATTTGTTTATCAATTTTATTTGAAGGGGAAAGTTGTTTGTTCAGGAGCTGTTTTCCCTGCAGGTCATATAACTGAATGACCGGCTGAATTGTTTCTTCATTGGAAATTTTCAAATGAATGAATGATGACGTCGGATTCGGAAATACTTTAATTTCAAGGCTTTCTTCAATCAAGTCTTCGATTTCGGTTATCCTTAAATAATCCTGATGAAATCCCTGCGTAAGTATGGCATTGTCGTTTTCAAAGGTAAGGATGACAGGTTCGCCCAAGGTCCAGTCCATCGAAATCAAATTGTTTTGATAAAAACCTCCGCCTGAACTGATAACCTGGCGATCAACCTGCTGTCCGTTTACACTAATCGCTAAAATTAAAAAAAGTATAAAACCTGATATTCTGTTCATGACACAAAGTTTTTTATGATGATGTATATTTAAATAAAATGGTTGCGTTGGCAACTTAAAATTTCAAAACGAAATATATAAAATAATTTTCAAAAAATCAAGGGTTTATTATGCGTAAATACTGGTTATAAGAAGTATTAGCGGGTTTTTTTATTGTCACTAAATATATAATGTGAACTGGTTTTCTGGACTAATCCCTTATGCCATCATTATCTGATATCAGAATTTATTCCTATTTTTACAACTTGTACTCATCAAAAAAAGGAATATGCAAAAACTCATTGGTATTATTTTCATTATTATGGTCAGTATTCATCCCAATCATTCCCAGTCTTTTAAAATTCCCTTATGGGATAAGGACAACATTCCTAATCGTCGGATAACAGACGAGCAGGAAAAAATCGATTCCAGTGATATCACAAGAATATCGAATGTTCAGGAACCTGATATCACCGTATTTCTGCCTTCAAAAAAGAATGCAACAGGTCATGCCGTAATCATATGTCCCGGTGGCGGATACCGGTATTTGTCTTATGACTGGGAAGGACTGGATGTGGCAAAGTTTTTTAATTCAGTGGGCATCGCCGGTATTGTATTAAAATACAGATTACCACATTCCGGGAGCAATATAGTCCCACACCGTTCTCCTTTACTGGATGCCCAAAGAGCGATGCGTATGGTAAGATATCATGCGGAAGAATGGAACATCGATAAACAAAAAATCGGAATCATGGGTTTTTCTGCGGGTGGCCACCTGGCTTCCACATTGGGGACCCATTTTGATGATGGCCAGGCGAATGCGGACAATGAAATCGATAAAATGAGTTGCCGTCCGGATTTTATGATTCTGGTCTATCCTGTGATTTCTTTTAATCAGGAAATTACCCATATGGGTTCCCGGCAACAGTTAATCGGTGAAAATCCGGATGATGTCCTGGTAAACTTATATTCCAATGAAAAGCAGATTGCAGAGAATTCTCCCCCTGCATTTATATTGCATGCCGGGAATGACAATGTTGTGCCAGTAGCAAACAGCTTGCTTTTTTATGAAGGGTTACAGGAAAAATTGATTCCGGCTGAAATGCATATATATCCGAAAGGGGGACATGGCTTTGGTTTAGGGATTAATGAAGGGTATCTCGAGGAATGGCCCGGATCATGTGTTGAATGGCTTAAGAATAACTTATAAACAGGCACATTTATGCCTTATCAACTTTGTTTTTGAATGCTTTAGGCCTGATGGGATAACCATTAAATTAGAAACAAATGAACCGATTTCAGAATCCAACTGTGATTAAAGGATTAGGGATAACCGGTCTGGTGCTGGGTATCATCGCCCTCATTGTTTCATTTATTCCATATATAGGGATGTTTGCTTTTTTTCCCGGTGCCATGGCTGTTTTTTCCAGCGGTACCGCATTGTATCAGGCAGGCAGGACCCATTTATCCAAAAATTTATTGGCCGCCGCTTTGATTATTGCCATCATTGGTACATCCGTGGGAGCAGTGTGGGGCATTATTTATATGAAATCATCAGGGAAACCTGTTGAATTCAAGGAAAATCAGAAAATCTTTCCGGTTGATTAAGTGGCGGGCAGAAGCATGGACGATGAAAGAGATTTGAACCAATAAAGGATTGTTCTAATAATTAAGGAATGATCAGAAGGATGAACGATGGAAAAGACATGAACAAATGCAAGGTTGTTCAACTGATTAAGAGATTATCAGAAGGATGAAACGGGAAAAGACGCCCAACTATTTTTCAGTGATTTCCTGAACCTTTTCTTTTACCTGTTTTAGCACCCAGTCCGGCGTAGATGTGGCTCCGCTAATTCCGACCGAGTAGGCATTGTCAAACCATTCCGGTTTTATTTCCCGGGGCTCTGAAACAAAATATGAATTTGTGTTCCTGCTTTTGCACTGTTCGAAAAGCATTCGTCCGTTGGAGCTGTTTTTTCCGCTTACAAAAATGATTACATCATGGGTTTCGGCAAATTCATTGATTTTAGGTTGCCGGTTGGAGACTTTTTTGCATATGGTGTTTTTTACCACCAGGTATTTCTCCGGATCATGACCATGCTTGAGATAACCCGCTTCAATTTTTTTCTGAATGTTCCTGAAGTCATTATACTGCTTCGTGGTTTGGGAATATAAAAAGGATGGCCTGTGGAAATCTATTTTTGTAAGGTCTTCTTCCTGACCTACCACAATGGCTTCTCCATTTGTTTGTCCAGCAAGTCCTTCTACTTCGGCATGCCCCTGTTTACCAAAAATAATGACCTGTCCGTTTTTATTTTTTACTTCTTCATGGGTTGTTTTTACGAGCTGTTGCAATTTTAATACTACCGGACATGTGGCATCGATAAGGGTTATTTGATTTTCATAGGCAATCCGATAAGTTTCAGGAGGTTCACCATGCGATCTCAATAGCACGGTTTCATGATGCAGCTTTTTATACTGTTGATAATCAATGGTAATTAACCCCTTTTTTTCTAATCTTCTGACCTCCTCATGATTATGTACGATGTCCCCAAGGCAATATATTTTTTTACCTTGCTCAAGTTGTTTTTCTGCATGCTGGATGGCATAAACCACCCCAAAACAAAATCCTGCATTTTGGTCCAACTCGATAATCATCCCACAAGTGTGATTAAAAATGAGAATTCAAAAATATATAAATTTTATTGTAAAAAATGATGAAAAGCTTTGCAATATTTAAATAATCAAGTTAGATTAGTGCTTCGAAAATCAGAATAACCTACTTTCATATGAAGAAGTCAGGATGTCTGCTGTTTGTATTCTTGCTGCTTGTTTTATCCATGCGTGGTCAGACCCTCGATGAAATCAAAAATTCCGGGGACTATTTATATGGCATTGGTGAAGGACGAACCTTCCGGGAAGCAGACAAAAGTGCCCTTGATGTCCTGATTAGTCAGATTTCAGTGCAGGTGGAAAGCAATTTCGAAAGCCTGATAAAGCAGGAAGAAGGCAATGTAAAGGAATATACGGAGATTGTTCTGAAAACCTATTCGAATACAGCCCTGCAGCAGGCAAAAAGCATGGTTATTGAGGAAGCTCCGGAAAATACCGTGGTCATCCGCTATATTACCAAATCTGACAAGGAAAAAATATTCAATAACCGTGAACGGAAAATAAAGGATTATACATCTTCAGCCTTAAATGCGGAGAATGAATACCGGATTGCAGATGCCATCAAATATTATTATTGGGCACTGGTGCTGCTCAGAAGCCATCCTGATTATAATTCCATCACCTATGAATTTCCGGGTGAAGGAGAGCGTTTAATGATAACTACTTTACAGGACCGGCTGAACCGGACTTTTTCAATGATTGATGTGGATATCACGAAGATTATCGAAAAACCGGATCAGGCTATGAAATCAGTCATGCTTCGCATAACATTTCTTGGGCATCCCGTACAAAATTTTGATTATGTGTATTGGACCGGCAATACCTGGTCTCATCTGGTTAGTTCCAGGAATGGAATGGGGGTGGTACAGTTATATGGAGAAGCCAGCCAATCATTGGATAAGATTAGGCTAAAAATTGAATATATTTTTGAAAACAAAAGCAAGCTGGATCTGGAATTGCATGAAATTCTGAAAAATGCCAGAACTCCTTTCTTTACCGGGGCAAGGATCCAGGTTTCTTTGATGGATCCACAGGAACCAGAACCGAAAACATTGGCAGATGAAAAAACCACAAAACTGAATCAGGAGGAATCTTCAGACATTGAAACAACAGATAAACACCGGAATCAAACGGCCAAATCCATCACCGAAAAAAATGAAGGCAGCCCTTTAAATACTGCTGCTGTCAGGGTGGATAAGGAGGAATCCGCCGTTTCTTCTTCTGAAGAATCGGATGATAATCAGCAGGAGGACATCTCCCCTGCGAAATCCAAAAAGGAGAAAACAGCCGCTGCAACCCCTGTGAACAAAGAAGAAGCAAAAGTCACTCATGCTTCTGCGACTTATGCCGGAGAAAGCGAGGATCAACCGGACATCATTTCCCAGTGTGAAAAGCTTTCCCGAAAAGCGATAGAATATAGTACAAGCAAAGAATATGATGCAGCCAGGGAAATTTTTACCAGTGAGGGATATGAGATGTATGACAGGCTTATCAACTATGGAGAGGCAGAAGTATTGAATGAAAATCCTGAACTAAAGCTGATAAAACTGCACAACCGGGTATTTGCCCGCTCTGTCCCTGTCAAGTTTTCTTTTCCTCATAATAATCGTGAATTTATCGAAGAAATTGTTTTTACATGCAACGACAGCAATAAAATAGAAGGCCTGACCCTGTCCCTGAGTGATATGGCCATCAATGATATCATGGGGCACAGTCGATGGGACGATAAAGATAAGTTTACACTGATTGAGTTCATGGAAAACTACAAAACAGCCTATGCTTTAAAACGAATCGACTATATAGAATCCATCTTTGCAGACAATGCCCTGATCATTGTCGGACAAAAGCTCAAAAAGGCTGAACCCATTGATGACATGTATAAATCCCTGGGCAAGAATTACAGTTTTCAGTACATAAAACTGACCAAAGCTGAATATATGGAAAGACTTAACCGGGTGTTCAGGTCCAATGAATTTGTTAATATTCATTTTGAAGACAATGAAGTAAAGAGAAAGGGCAAAGACAGGGTGTATGGCATTCAGATAGCACAAAATTATTATTCCACCAATTATGCGGATAAGGGGTATTTATTCTTAATGATCGATTTGAATGATACACTGAATCCCAAAATTTATGTAAGAAGCTGGCAACCTGAGAAAAATACGGATGGATCAATTATCGGTTTACAGGATTTTCATTTCTAAGCTTTTATGCGTTTTACCTGTTTTTGATTTAAAACTTTTTCAGCTGTTTTAATATGATATTTTAAACCCCTAAATAAAGATTACCATGGAACATAAATTGCCAGAACTGAATTATGCACTTGATGCATTGGAACCGCACATTTCCAAGACCACAATGGAATACCATTATGGCAAACATCACCAGAAGTATGTCGATAACCTGAACCAGCTGATTCCCGGAACAAAGTTTCAGGATGCAGATCTCACGGAGGTTATAAAGCAGGGGGATGGAGGGATTTTTAACAACGGATCCCAGGTTTGGAACCATACTTTTTACTTTGAGTCATTTACCCCTGAGCCTGAACCCAGACCCGGCAAAAAATTGATGGATGCCATGAACGATAAGTTTGGTTCCTTCGATGCTTTTAAAGAACATTTCTCAAAAGCTGCAGCCACTTTATTCGGATCGGGTTGGGTATGGTTAGTCCGGAGGCATGATGGATCCCTGGAAGTTATATCCGAATCAAACGCAGGAAATCCCTTGCGTATCGGAATAATGCCAATTCTGACGATTGATGTATGGGAACATGCTTATTACCTTGATGTTCAAAACCGCAAGCCGGATTACATTGCGCATTACTGGAACATAGTGGACTGGGAAACAGTTTCCAAACGTTACAGCAGCTGATAATCAGAGGCACTAAGAAAACTAACAAATTTTTTTAAAGTGGTTGTAAGCAGGCGTCAGGAACAAGGCATGCGAGCCTTAAGTGCCGGGAGTTTACCAGTCGTAAATGACTGGTGCTTAAGGTGAGCATTGCGCAGTAATTTGTGTTTTCTTATAGTCGCTAAAGACAATATAGTGTTAACAATTGTTTTAAAAGGTTCAAATGGGAGCTTACATAAAGCATAGAAGTGTAAACCATTGTTTTTAAACAGTATAGTTATAGCCTGGAACCACTATTTATCAAAATCATGGTCACGGTGAGAACCATCGCAAAAGGGCATGTTATTGGAATATCCGCAGCGACAAAAAAATACCATGTCGTCATGATTTAGCTTTTCCCCATCCGGACCTGTAATTTCCATATTGCCTTCAATCAGCAGCGGACCGCCTTTTATTATTTCTATCTTGGTGGCATCTGCTGCCTGATCTGTTTGTTTGTTGGGTTTACCTTCAGGAGGTTTCTCTGATTCTCTTTCGTCATTCCAGGTATATGTCAGTGCCTGTGTGGGACATCTTTTTACGATATTTATGATTTCTTCCGTGCTTCCTCCTTTCATGTTTACCCATGGCCTTTTGGCCGGATTAAACACGCTGATTAGTTCTTTATAACATATGGCGGAATGAATACATTCGGAGGGTTTCCAATAAACTGTAATATCTTTGTTGGTATATTGCCGGTCATTTTTATCCATATGAACACAAAATTTTTTCAACAAATTAAATAAAAAAGAGTAAAAGTAACAGGAATTATTCCGGTTGGATTAATTCCATCAGGTTCTCGCATGATTTTTGTTTTGAAGATTATTGCTTTTTCGGATAACATTTGATGATAATAAGCATAAGGCTGAGCTCGTATGTCAAAACGATTACTTTTCATAAAAATTATTTTGCTTTTTATAAGCCTGATGGAAGCCAATGCCCAGGAAAAGATTGAACCGAATGAATCCATTCCGCTTGAGGCAGAGATCATTGAAGGGGACACCATGCCTGTGATTGAGATGGAAGATGTGTATGTGTATCCGAAAAGATATTTCAGCAATTTTTGGCAAAGATGGCGCTATCAGCGTTTAATAAGAAACATTAAAATTGTATATCCCTATGCTGAGCTGGCGCGGCAAAAGTTTGAAGAAATGAACCAAGAATATCTTGCCCTTGAAAGTGAAAGAGAGAAGAAAAAGTATCTGAATAACCTGGAAAAGGAGCTGTTGGATGAATTTGGGGGGGAACTGAGAAAACTGACCATCTCTCAGGGCAGACTGTTGTTAAAGCTTATTGACCGGGAAATAGGAAGCACATCGTATAAGATTCTGAAAAACTATAAAGGTTCGTTTTCCGCATTTTTTTGGCAATCGCTGGCAAGACTTTTTGGTTCCAATTTAAAATCCCACTATGATCCTCAAGGGGAGGACAGGGTCATTGAGCATTTAATTCGTATGTATGAAAAAGGAAGATTATGACAAACAGACAAAAAGAATATTTTTGGGCATTCCCATCAGCATTTCGGGTGAGATAAAGCGGATGTTTGATTTGGCAAGGGAAGAACTTAAAGAAGAAAAAATAAGATGGGTTTCCCCTGAAAACCTGCACATTACTTTGTTATTTATTGGAGAAACAGAACCTCCAATTATTGAAAAGATTCAACAAATACTCGCCGATCAAACCTGGGATATCAATCCATTTGAATTGCAATTCAGGGGACTGGGTGTGTTTAAAACTGTATATCAACCCAAAGTTCTGTTTCTTGGAATAGATGAATCTGTTGAACTCATGTCATTAAAAGGCAAAATAAATGATTCCCTTCTTACCCTTCAGCTGGAAGCCTTGGATAAAGAAAAAACATTTCACCCGCACCTAACCATCGGGCGGCCTAAATACATCAAGAACAGGACAATGATGAAAGAATTTCTGGAAAACAATCAGAATGAATTGCTCGAAAAACGCATCGTTAAAGAATTTGTACTTTTTGAGAGCCGGTTGACATCGGAAGGACCGGTTTACCGTCCATTAAGCACCGTAGCCCTCAATTCATCATAATCTTAAATACCCCTTCCTTTTACTATGGTCAGCAGTGTATATATGATGATTTTAAAATCCACGTAAAGTGACATGTTTTCTATGTACAGGATATCATATTTCAACCGCTCAATCATTTGATCCACATTCTCAGCATATCCATATTTTACCTGTCCCCATGATGTGATCCCCGGTTTTACTTTTTGCAGGTGAACATAATGCGGAGCCCTTTCAACTATCTGGTCAATAAAATATTTCCTTTCAGGTCGTGGCCCCACCAATGACATGTCTCCTTTCAGTACATTGATAAAATTAGGAATTTCATCCAGTTTTAATTTCCTCATAAAGCGTCCGAACGGTGTAATCCGGGCATCATTCTTGGTGGATAAAGCAGGCCCGTTTGATTCGGCATCCTGGAACATTGATCTGAGTTTAAATATCTGGAACGGCCTGCCATATTTGCCAATTCGTTCATGACTGTAAATGATGGGGCCCTTGGATGAGACTTTGATGCCGATGATCAGGAATAAACTTAATGGAAGCAATATGATCAATGCAATAAGCGCCACTACAATATCAAAGAATTGCTTTAGTTTTTCCTGCCAGACAGGCATTATTTCATGGGTTATATTGATGAGCGGGGTACCGAAGATAATGGACATCTTCACTTTTCCCGAAAGGATATCATACATATTCGGAATGGCTTTAATGACGATATCCAGTCCGTAAAGGGTATTGATTATCCTTTCGATTTCTTCATGCTCTGAGGATTCAATGGCAATGATGACTTCCTTTACCTGATTATCCATTATGATATTTCTTAAATCCTTGATGCTTCCCAAATTTGGTAAGTGCTGACTTAGTTGATAATTGCCATTGCTGTTAATGCTAACAAATCCGATGAATTTATTTCCCATGGATTTTTTTTGGGATTCGATGTCACTGAAGATTTTCATGGCCCTTCCATTGCCGCCTATGATAATGGTATTAAATCCAATTTCCCTTCTGTGTATTTTATGAATGGTTCTCGTTGTAATGATTAACCTGGGGATATAAGTAAGGGTAAAATGAAGCGTGAACAGGGTAAAAAACGAACCATAGTAATTTTTATAGGTTAATACGGTATCATCAAGGATTAAGGTAAAAAAGATGATGATGACACCGGTTAATGTTAAGAAAAGGGTTTGTCCCAGTTCATTCAGCCGGGACTTCCTGTAAACATCCCGGTAATAGCCTGTGGCATAATAAAGCAACAACCAGAACAACGGGATCAGCACCAGGCCAAGAAAAAACTTTTGATCAAATTCAATGGGTACCTGATAACCAAATTTTTGTGATTCTATATATACTTTTCTGAAGGAGAAAAATAAAAACCAGGCCAAACCAGCAGAAAGCAAATCAAAGAATACATATCTTAATCTTTGCAGTTTAATATTCATTGCTCAATACGCATCATTTTAAATGACCCCAAAAGTATGAAATCTTTTTTTTTATATCTGAGGAAACCCATGTTAAAAAAATATTTTGGTAGATTGTACGGCACCAATTAAAAAAAAACATTCTCCTGAACCCATTTTAAGCAATAATTTTTTGAATCCTGCCAATGCTGGATTCTTTGGATCTGTATCATTTCTTAATTTATTCCATAACATCTAAATGATTAAGGATACGGTGAAATAGAAGAAAGGATTCATAATTCTTATCTGCGGGATCCAGCAGGGCTTTATTTTTTTTATTAACGATATCTTCCACAAAAAGCATATGGCTTAAAAAATGATGATTTCGTGAACGGAATATTGGCTTAAAATTTCGATCCCCCGAATATTCACGTATAATCGATTTGTTATTAAGCAGGTCATAAATAATGATGTTTGATTCCTGGTACATTTTGATTTCATTCTTTTCTTCATCCTTTAAATTCCCGCTTGTCAGGCTTACTATGGCACCATTATCCAATTCAAGCATACAATAGATGATCATCAGGCGATGATTGTCCAATGGAAAATACTGCGCTGAGAATTTTCGGACAGAGCAGTCAACCATTTGATTAATAATACAAAGGTGATGATATAATAAATGAAATAAAGCAGATTTATTATCTCGGTAGGCTATGTCTTTATTGAAATATTCAACTTCTATTAACCTGGGATTTATGGTTAACCATTCCGCATTGATGTTTGTATAGCTTAGCACCAAGTCGGTGTTGAGCAAAATGTTTACATTGGATTCATCAGCAATTTTCCTGAATGATTTTATTTCATCAGGTTCATATAGATGAGGGAATGAAATCAGCACACTTTTCGAGTTTTTTAAAGCAGCAGCGATGGATGAATGACAGTTCTTTTCTATTTCATAAATCATGGCATCGGATCGCTGAATGAGATCATTTTCATCCTTTGCCAGATGACGATTATCTATATCTTTGATATCTTGTTTATTATCCTCAGGAAGATAAATAATTCCAGTTTCAGGTATTGTTTTTATGGCATCTATCATTAATTTAGCCCTTTTGCTATTTCCAAAAATTCCGATATTTATCATTATTGTAAATTTATCACAAACATAGCTATTTTTGTCCTGAAAAATAATGAAATAATAAATGATCGAAATGTTATAAGCCCCCAAAAATAAAAATGTTTTGGCAATGTTAACGGAATCATTAAATGAATGAAACATACCGTCATAAAGGATTACGCAGGAAGCTGGCCGACGGATTGAGGCAAAAAGGGATTAAGGATGAAAAAGTGATAGAAGCCATCAATGCTGTTCCAAGGCATCTTTTTATGGACAGCGGTTTTGTTAATTTTGCCTACAAAGATCAGGCGTTTCCGATTGGTGAGGGCCAGACCATTTCACAACCATATACTGTCGCCTATCAAACCGAATTGCTGGAAGTTCAAAGAGGAGATAAAATTTTAGAAATTGGAACCGGATCAGGATATCAGGCAGCGGTTTTGATAGAAATGGGGGCCAAGGTATTTAGCATTGAGCGCAAAAGGGGCCTTTTTCTAAGGGCTCAGTCCTTGTTGCCAAAAATCGGTTACCATCCTCATTTTTTTTATGGGGATGGGTTTAAAGGACTGCCTTCTTACAGTCTTTTTGATAAGATCATCATTACAGCCGGGGTTCATGAGGTTCCAACCAGGCTTTTGGAACAACTGAAGCTGGATGGAATAATGGTGGTTCCATTGGGAAAAGAAAACAATCAAACCATGACGGTGATTAAAAAAGTATCTGAAGGTGAAAAAGAAATAACTGAACATGGTCAT
Organism: uncultured Bacteroidales bacterium; assembly: GCA_964346235.1. Taxonomy (GTDB): domain Bacteria; phylum Bacteroidota; class Bacteroidia; order Bacteroidales; family CAYFUP01; genus CAYFUP01. The sequence continues at coordinate 16,365 of CAYFUP010000036.1, forward strand.
TTTATATTTGTTCCTATGCTAAAAGGAAAAAGTTAATCATTAAATCAATGTATGGCAAAAGTTGAAGTATTTGTATTCAATCCTTTTCAGGAAAACACTTTCTTAATACATGACGATAGCAAGGAATGTATTATCATTGATCCGGGATGTTATGATTCCCTGGAATATGAGAATCTTGAAAAATTCATCACTGATAATGAATTAAATCCGGTTAAGATCATTAATACCCACTGCCATGTGGATCATATTATCGGAAACGGGTTATTAAAAAAGCAGTTTCAAATGCCCATTATGGCTCATGAAGAGGAAGTGCCCCTCAATGAAAATGCAGTCGAAATGGCCGGAATGATTGGTTTGGCCATTGAAAAACCTCCGGCCATTGACATATACCTGAAGGAAGGAGAAGAAGTTGTGTTTGGCCAGACTGCCTTGCAAGTGTTGCATGTTCCCGGACACTCACCGGGCGGAATAGCCCTTTATAACCGGGAAGAAGGCTTTCTGATTGCAGGAGATGCATTGTTTAACGGCAGCATTGGAAGAACGGATCTTCCGGGAGGAGATTATAACACTTTGATTCATAACATTCAGACAAAACTGATTCCATTACCTTGTGAAACAAAGGTTTACCCAGGACATGGGCCGGCAACGACTATATTGTCGGAAAAACAAAACAATACATTTCTCATTTAACCAAATGATGAATGATGCCTTAAAATGAACCTGTCCTTATTAAATTTGAGTATTGCTGGCGATAGCTGGTAATTTAAATTAGTTTATTAATTAAAATCAAAAAGATCATGCAAGAATTTACAACCCGACAAATTGGACCTCGCGATGGAGATGTGGAGATGATGATAAAAAAGATAGGTGTAAAAAGCCTGCAGGATTTGATAAAAAGAATAATTCCGGAATCAATTAAAATAAAAGATGATCTGGCCATTTCCGAAGCTGTGTCAGAAGATGATTATCTCCAACAAATTAAAGAAATTGGTGCCAAAAATAAGGTGTTTAAATCATACATTGGACTGGGTTATTATGATACCATCCTTCCAGCAGTGATAAAAAGGAATATTTTGGAAAATCCTTCATGGTACTCGCCTTATACCCCTTACCAGGCTGAAATATCCCAGGGCAGGCTTGAAGCCTTATTAAATTTTCAGACCATGGTCATGGAAATGACTGGAATGGAGCTGGCCAATGCTTCCCTGCTTGATGAAGCCACGGCAGTCTCCGAGGCCATGATTATGATGTATAATACCCGTTCCAGAAACCTTGTAAAAAGAAATGCCAAAAAATTATTTGTAGATAGCAATGTTTTTTTGCAAAGTATTGAAGTGATTAAAGGCAAGGCAGAGCCTTTAGGCATTGAAGTAGTCATAGAAGATTACGAACTGTTTACCCCCACCAATGAGTTTTTTGGTGCCATCATTCAGTATCCTGCTGCAGATGGTAAAATACTCGATTATAAAGAATTTGTGTCCTCTATGCATGAGATGGAAGGTATGGTGACGGTAGCAACAGATTTGCTGAGCCTCACCCTGATAACTCCTCCTGGTGAATGGGGTGCTGATGTTGTGGTGGGATCATCTCAAAGGTTTGGGGTTCCGATGGGCTATGGTGGGCCTCATGCAGCATTTTATGCTACCCGTGAAAAGTTTAAGCGACATATGCCCGGCAGAATCATTGGCATATCCAGGGATAATAATGACAATTATGCCCTGAGAATGGCATTGCAAACCCGTGAGCAGCATATAAAAAGGGAAAGGGCAACATCCAATATATGTACAGCCCAAGCGCTTTTGGCGACCATGGCCAGTATGTATGCCGTTTACCACGGGCCTCACGGAATTAAAAACATGGCTGCCAGGATTCATTCTTTTGCCACATGGCTGGCAAAAGAGCTGGAAAAACGTGGTTTTCATCAGTTAAATCAAAATTATTTTGATACCTTGAAAATCCGGATACCGATCAACACAAAAATTGAAGATATCAAAAAGCGGGCAATCGCAAGAGAACTCAATCTATGGTATGCAGATGACCAGACCATACAAATCAGTCTGGGAGAGCGAATCAATATGGATGATATCAATACGCTGCTTGAAGTTTTTTCCCATGCCGTGGACAACATTACTGTCGATGAGATGGATGAACCCCGAAAAAACAGTATCCAGGAAAAGTTTCTTCGCAAAAGTTCTTTTCTCAAGGAAGATGTGTTTAATATGTATCATTCGGAAACCGAAATGATGCGTTATATTAAAAAGCTCGAAAGAAAAGATTATTCGCTTACGGATGGAATGATACCATTGGGTTCCTGCACCATGAAGTTAAATGCAGCCAACGAACTATTTCATTTAAGCTGGCCGGAGTTTATGGATTTACACCCATTTATTCCTGCCGGCCAGGCGCTTGGTTATCAAACCATCATGCAGGAGCTGGAGAATGACTTGAAAGAGTTGACAGGTTTTGAAGGTTTTACGTTTATGCCCAATTCCGGAGCATCCGGCGAATATACCGGTTTGATGATCATCAGGGCCTATCACATTGAAAATGGAGAATCCAACCGGAACATCGTCCTGATTCCTTCTTCTGCTCATGGGACAAATCCTGCCAGTGGCATCATGGCAGGCATGAAGGTTATTATTGTGGAATGCGATAAACATGGAAATATAAGTCTTGAAGATCTCAAAAGCAAAGCAGAAGAGAACAAGGAAAATCTGGCTGCGTTCATGGTGACCTATCCTTCCACCCATGGTGTTTTTGAAAGCCATATTGTGGAAATTACCAATATCATTCATCAACATGGCGGTCAGGTTTACTTTGACGGGGCCAACATGAATGCCCAAATGGGATTAACCAATCCGCTGAAGATAGGGGCAGATGTTTGTCATCTTAACCTGCACAAAACATTTGCGATTCCCCATGGCGGAGGAGGCCCCGGAGTCGGACCGGTAGGAGTGGCCAAACACCTTGTGAAGTTTTTGCCTGAGCATCCTTTTGCTCAAGTAGGGGGAGAAAATGCCATTAAGCCGATCTCTGCATCTCCGTATGGCAGCAGCAGTATTCTTCCTATATCGCATGCTTACATAAAAATGCTGGGACCGGAAGGATTGCTGAAAACATCCAAGATTGCCATTTTAAATGCCAACTATATAGCCGCCAGGTTAAAAGACTATTATAAAATCCTGTATAAGGGAGAGCATGGTTTTGTTGGGCATGAAATGATTCTGGACTGCCGGCCTTTCAGACATCAGGCTAACATTACCGAAGCTGATATAGCCAAAAGATTAATGGATTATGGATTTCATGCTCCAACCCTCTCTTTCCCTGTGAATGGGACACTGATGGTGGAACCCACGGAAAGCGAGTCCATTGATGAACTAAACAGGTTTGTGGAAGCCATGACAGGCATATACCATGAAATCATGGAAATTAAGGAAGGAAAAGCAGATGAACAGGACAATGTATTGAAAAAAGCACCACATACCTATCTGGAGGCAACCAGCGATGATTGGTCCCACCCCTATACCAGAAAAAAAGCAGCATTCCCGGTCAAATGGCTTGAAGACAATAAGTTTTGGCCTGCTGTGGCCAGGGTCAATGATGCCTACGGTGATAGAAACCTGATGTGTTCATGCAAACCCATTGATGAATATAGAAAAGAAATGCTTACATTCGATGAAGTAAAATAATTCGTGGTACTTAAAAAAGGGTTAAATGAAAATATAAGTTATGAACCTGTCATTCACTAAAGTGCACAAAAGGACGCGAACCGATCTTGCGAGCTCACTTAAGTCAAAGAAACCATGATGGCTCCATAAGTATTTGAAAATGAAAGGTTTATTATAATTGTATTATTTGATTGAAAATGAATTGTTTAATTT
>CAYFUP010000037.1:0-9086 GCA_964346235.1 uncultured Bacteroidales bacterium
AAACAAACAAAAGTGCCTGTATGGCAGAGATAATAAAAAGGATGAGTATTTTGGAGGACAAGTAACTGGAGCGGCTTAAATTCAGAAATGCTTCTCGTTTAAGAATTTTCCTGTCCTTGAATATTTCTTCGGCACTGACTATCAATCCTAGGAAAAGTGCTACAATGATGCTCATGAATATATAAATCGGGATGTTTTCATTTTCCCGGAAGATATATACATTGGAGGTTGGGTCTTCGATATACCGTATGATGTAAGATAAAATAAAACCGAGCAGGGGAGCTTCCAGGACGTTAAGGATAACATATTGTTTGTTACTGATTTTGGAAAGCATATCCCTGATGGAATATATCTTAAACTGCTTTAACCAGTTTGGAATATTCAGGTTTTTTGGAGGTTCATCATGTTGGTGTTCTATGGTAGGCAGGCTAATGTTTTCGCTATATCTTTCTTCCCATCCTTTGGGGGTCACTTTTCTGCTGCTGGTATATTTTCCGAATTCGTCCACCACCTTTTTATCAATGATGTTAAAGATCAATTCCGGGTTTACATTTCCACAAACCGGACATTCACCTACATCGCTGTTTATTTGTTGATCCATCCGTTTAAAATACATGACGGATTCAACCGGGTTGCCATAATAAATCATGTAACCACCTGTATCCAGAATGGCCACATTATCAAACATTTTATATATGTCAGAGGAAGGTTGATGGATGACACAGAAAATGAGTTTTCCTTTTAAGGTTAATTCGCGCAGGAGGTCCATGACATTTTCGGAATCTCTGGATGATAAGCCGGAGGTAGGCTCATCCACAAAAAGAATGGAGGGTTCCCTGATTAATTCCAGAGCAATATTGAGTCTTTTACGCTGACCTCCACTGATGGTTTTTTTAAGAGGAGAACCCACTTTTAATGCTTTTGCCTGATAAAGATCAAGGCTTGTGAGTGTTTTATCAACCATTTCGGTAATTTCCTCTTCGCTTTTATCATCAAAGCAGAACTTGGCATTATAATAGAGGTTTTCGAACACGGTGAGTTCTTCTATAAGCAAATCATCTTGAGGAATATAACCAATCACCCCTTCCAGTTTATCTTTTTCTTCATGTAAATTGATTCCGTTAATCAAGACTTCACCGCTGGTGGGTTTTTCAAGTCCGCATAGCACATTTAGCATGGTGGTTTTCCCGGCTCCGCTTGCTCCCATTATTCCAATCAGTTTGCCGTGATTTTCTGCCAGGTTGGCATTTCGAATGCCAACGGCGCCGGTAGGAAACTTGAAGTTAAGATTTTTGACTTCGAAAGATATTTTTGTGAAACTGGAATCAGCCAAAAAATGAGAAACCACATCGCTGTAATAAATGGGTTTGTCTCTCGGCAGCTTCACCGAGCTTCCGCTTGCAAACAGATATATTCTTTTGTTGTTAATGGGCAGTCCGTTTAAAAAGACATCTTCATTGCCCGTATATCTTAAAAAGTATAAATCAACACTTTTAATCTGAAGAATGATGATGTTGCCATCCAGGGTTTCAGAGGTTATCTTTTTGGCTTCCTTAACTCCTTCCAGCGAGTCTCCAATGATTAAAAGACTGGGATTGTCGAGATCTTCAAGGTTGTTATTGATGACGAAGGTTTCAATTTTTGCAAATTCATCCCTGGAAAGTTTAAAAACTTCAGCTACTGTGTTAATAATGGCCATCCGTTGGTCGGTGAATTTGTTGTCGGCATTCACCAACTCAAAAAGACGAACAAGCACAACGATTTTCTGCCGCTGAGTAAGGGTTTTATTAATCTTCTTACAGATTCCCAGGATTCTGACTGAATCTTTGACAGAGGTTAATTTTTGTTTTTTGCTGTCGCCAGCTTTCAGGTCGGCATGCTGTTCAAACAATTCATAGTATTCCTGAACGGCTTCATCATTGAGCTGTTGGGTAAGAAAATTTTTAACATACTCAATTTCATTTGACTCAACACCGCCATCCTGTTTTGCAATAATGGCAAAAAGCTGCATTAATGCCTTTAAGATCTCTTCACTCATAAACTATGAGTTATAATTTAATTCTATTTTTAGTCCAACGGATAACTTAATTGTTCAAAAGGAATGTCCACGATATCCGCATATTCCTCACCCGCTTCCTCCATGTCTTCATCATCTTCCGGATAATACCATTGAACCAGAACCTCATTGCCTGCTTCGTGTATTTCTTCAAGTTTCATCAAAATATCCAAAAGCATTTTTGAAGAGGCTGTATTGAAATATACCAGTTTAAATGTAAAAGCCGTTTTTGGTTTGGCATTATTGGCATACTCTTCCAGCCAATTTAAAATTGGTTCGTAAAATGATGAAACGTCTTCAGGCAATGAACGTCCGGAAATCTCAAATATTTCATTATCCGGGTCAAGAATTACATTGGGGGTATCGTCGGTACCCATTATTTTTATTACTTCCATGATATTAACTTTTAAAGGTTTCGTGAAATTGAAGAGGTTAAAATGAAAAATGAGGTATCATTATCAATGGGTAAAAAGTGAAAATCAAGCTTTTTTCCCGTTTTTCTGGCAATATCAATAAATCCGAGTCCGGCCCCCCCTTTATCGGAAAGCCTTCCTTCCCTCATTTTGGCCTTGTACAAGTTTTTAAGGCCGTCTTTGTCCAGACTGTTGATATTGTTCAACATTTCTGATAACTCCTCAATTTTGTCATTATCAACCACATTTCCGGTGGTTACGCTGTATTCTTCTTTACCTTTGCTAACCATAAAAATTCCCCGGCCTGCGAACAAAAAATCGTCAGAGCCAAAATCATCAGCATGGCGACTGATGTTTTGCAGGCATTCCACCATTACATGAAAAACCTTTTTTTGAACTGAATTGGCTTCAGCCTCCTTAGCCATGTTGGATTCGGTAAGCGAAGTAAATGCTTTGGTAATCTGGTGAGTAATTTCACCTTCATATACCAGAGTAATTTCGTGGGCTTTCATGGATTTATAGAAATCGTAAACGAATTCAAGAAAACCCTTTACACTTGTTTTTTCTTTCATAAGTCATGTTGTTAATATTAGCTTAAAATTATTAGAACTCAATACCGATTAATAAAACATCATCAAGTTGTTTATTGTTTCCTTTCCATTTATTAAAATCATCTGAAAACAGTTTTGAATAATTTTTCATGGATATTCCGTGATTTTCTTTAATTAGCTCCCGAATCCGTTTTGGCGAGTATTTCATTTTACTTGGGCCTCCAATTTGATCGGGCAGTCCATCAGAGAAAAAGAATATTTTATCTCCTTTTTTGATGTCAATGGTATAGTTGGTAAATTCTTTTTCCACTTTTTTTCGATGCGGTATTCCGCCAATGGCTTTTCTGTCTCCTTTATAATCAATTAATTCATTATTTCTCAGCAAGTATAAAGGCCGGTGTGCCCCGGCATATTGCAACTCATTGTTTTTTAGGTTAATCTTACAGAATGCGATGTCCATCCCATCCCTGGCATCAGCATCTACCCTGTCCTGCCTCAGGGTTTTTCTTACACTGTAATGCAGTCTGTCACAAATCTGTCCTGCGTTCAAATCTTCGTCATGATCCACCACATTGTTTAATGAGAAATATCCAATAAAGGAAAGCAATGCGCCCGGAACGCCATGTCCTGTGCAATCTACAGCAGCTAAATACAGATTTTCTCCTTTTTTAAACATCCAGGGGAAGTCTCCGCTCACCACATCCCTGGCCTTATATAAGATAAAGGAATTGGGAAGTTCTTCACGCAGCATCTGAGCAGTGGGTAAAATGGAAGACTGGATTCGCTGTGCATAATTGATGCTTTCAGTGATCTTGCGGTTCTTTTCCTGTATTTCCCTTTCAATTCTTTTGGCTTCTGTAATGTCGTGATTGACAAAAAGGATGGTTTCGAGTTCACTTTCATTGAATTCAGGGATGGCATCGATGCTCATGATCCTTTCCCCGATTTCTGAAGGAATGGTTATTTCCTTGGTGATTTTATGGAGGTTGTATTTTATTTCATTAATGGTTTCCTCAAAATAATCCATTAAGGCATTACTTAATTCAATTTGCTTCAGGGTTTTATTAATAAGCTGTTTGGGTTCATAACCCAGATAGTCTTTTACCACCGGATTGGCATAAAAGAATTGACCGACGGGATTAAGGCGCATGATCATGTCAGTGGAGTTTTCAGACAATGCCTGCATTTTGGTCTTCATTCTTTCCTCTTTTTCTGCTCTTTTCCGGGCAGTTACGTCCTGCGAGTTAAGTATAATGCCGGCGATGGCAGGATTATGCAAAAGGTTCCGGCCAATGGTTTCAAGGTATATTTTTTTACCATCTTTACGCATGTAGGTATATTGCAGTTTCTGAGGTTCGTCAGGTGTCTGCAGCAGTTGATCAAACATCTTTCTGATTTCAGTCTCTCCTTTCCTGGTCAGGCGATCCATATCCTTTCCTTTCATCATTTCTTCCGGGGTATATCCCATAATTTTCTGAACGGAGGGACTAATATAGGTTAATTTTAGGTTTTCGTCATAAATAAAGATAACCTCAGATGCGTTTTCGAGCAGGGAATAAAGTCTTTTTTGTGCATTTTCAACTTCCCTTACCTGGGCTTCAAGCTTTTCGTTTGATTTTTTAAGCTCTTCCTGGGTTGATCGCATCTCTTCGGCATTCTGCCTTAATTCTTCCTCGTTTTCCCTGAGCTCCTGAGTCATTTGCTGGGATTCTTGCAGCAACTTTTCGGTTTTCTCATTCACGCGGAGGTTATAAACAGTACGGGCAATGATTTCACCAAGTTCTTTCAGGAAGCGTATGGTTCTTTCTGACATGAAGTCTTCAACCGCAGCAAATTCCATTACACCCTGAAGCTTCTCATCGGCAATAAGCGGCACTATTAATAGGCTTCCCGGCTTTTTGTTGCCTAATATACCTGAGGTGATGGTAACATAATCCGCAGGTATCTCAGTACGGTATATGATATCCATTTCATAAGCGCATTCACCAATTAAGCCATACCCAATTTTAAATTCCTGATTGATGTATTTTTTTCGGTTGTAGGCAAATGTTGCCAGATTTGCCAGTTTGTTTTCATCTTCATTATAAATGTAAAATGCTCCCTGAATGACATTTACATAATTGATGATTTCGACAAGGACTTCATATGCCAGTTCATCAATGTTATTATGAATTCTCAGAATGCCTGAAATGAGATCCCTGCCCCTTGCAATCCAGTTTTCTTCTGTTTCTTTTTGTTTGTTAGCTTTCAGATTATCACGCATAATCAGGAGCGATTTACCCAAATCATCCGATTCATCGAGCTCTAACTGAACATCATAATCGCCTTCCCCGATTTTCTGGGCAAAACTGGCATTCTTGTTAATGGATATATCTTTCTTGCGAATCGCCTGTTGATAAAACTCATCATTGGCTTTTCGCTTTTGGTATTCAAACCGGAGCAAAAAGAATATAACAACAGGGAACAGATCAACGACCCAGGCAACCGGATTAAGTTGATGCATTTTAGCTATTCCTGATAAAGTAAAATGAAGATCAAGAGCAAATATGGATATGATCCATGATGCCAGCACAATCAAGATGCCAAGGACAGTGCCCAATAATACGGAATGGTGGTATATAATACTATTATGATATGGCTTTTCGGCGTTCATGAACATCCCATTATTTCTTTTGATAAAACTTATAAAGCGGTTCTTTTAAATTTTCGGCTAACTTTTCGAATAATATTTCTGTATTTCTATCGATGGTTTTAAAGAAAGCCAGTTCTATAATGCCAATGGCCTCATCTTTTAAGATCACCGGGAAAATCACTAAGTTCCGGGGTGAGGCTTCTCCCAGTCCGGACACAATTTTGATATAGTTTTCAGGAATTTTCTCCAGCTTAATCATTTTCTTGTTTTTCGCAACTTGTCCGGGCATGGTTTCACCCAATTTAAAATTTTCAGGGGGCTCTTCCCTGAAATAGGCATATTTTGCTTTGTCTGTAAATAAATCCTCATTGTATTCTTTTACATATACAATTCCCTGCACCATTTCCATTTCATTGGCAATGTTTTTTAATAATTGCTCTGCATATTGATTTACCTCACTGAATTTTTCGGTATTTGGCAGCATATGTCGGGCTTTACCGGCTAATTCTTTTTCTTTATCTGATGATTCCCTCTGTTTTTCCTCGTTTTTTTCTTCTTTCTTTTGTCGTTTTTCTTGTTTGATGCTTTCTAATTCACTGCTAAAATTTTGTGCGAAAAATAACAATTTATATGAAAAATATAATAAAAACACAATAAAGAATATGATAAATAAGATCGATACATACAATAATGTAAACTGAACAGATGAATTTTCGATTTGCATCTGAATGGCCCTGGCCTGAGAAAACAACAGGATTATCAGTCCGCCCAGCAGAAGAATGGCGGCTAAAAGGTATCTTTTAATATTCTTAAACGGCTTCATATGCAGTATTTAAAGTTTATTTAAGAATCGGATGATTTGATCTGTCGTATAAATATGATCTACTTCCGTCATGCTGATGGAAGCTTCGGTCATGGCTTTTACCTGGCACTCTTCCGGGTCCTGTACGATGGCTATTCCTCCATATTCTTTGAGCTTTTTCAGGCCAAAAGCTCCGTCTTTATTTGCACCTGATAAGATGACACCTACCAGTTTCTCACGATAAGCTTCAGCTGCTGTTATAAACGATAAATCTATGGAAGGCCTGGAATGGTTAACGGCTTCTTCTGTGGATAAGGCAATTCTGTTACCCAGTTCGATATACATATGGTAATTGGCCGGGGCAAGGTAGGCCTTTCCCGGTTTTATCTGATCCTTGTCATCAGGTTCGACGACAGGTATGGATGACCGCAGGGACAATGCTTCCACAAATCCTGACCTGACATGCTTTAGCCGGTGTAAATTAAGGAGCACCGGATATTTATAAAAAGGAGGCAATGAACTCAGTATTTTAGTGATCACCTGAAAGCTTCCTGCTGATCCTCCTATTATCACCGCTTTTATCATTATAATTTTTTGAATATTTTTTCTGATTCGTTAATTGCTTTAAATTTTTTATTCAGGTTAGAATTCGCTATGGATTCTTTTTCCCCTATTACTATATGGCCGCCCATATAGAGACAATGATATATCTTTCTTAACACCTGGTCCTGTAAAATATGATTATAATATATCATTTGATTCCGGAACCAAATCAAATGAAAACTACCTGGTGCATCATCAAAAGTAATATATTGCTTTGAAAACTTAACATTTTCGATCAATTTAGGATCCCAATAGCCATAATTGCTGTCTTGTGAGAAATAATCATTCAGATGGCCGAAGGGATTAAATCTTTTATAATTGGCCTCATTGGCTTCCAATTTTTTCAGATTAAATTGCCCTTTCTTTATCAATTCAAAATAAATTTGACTGTCGTAAGAGGCCTCTAATTCTATCGTTTCCCATAATCCTGCTTCGGTGATTAAGATGCACATAGAATAGAGTTCTTCCCCTGTTTGGCAATTGGCCAGCCATATTTTAAAGGATTTTTGGTTTTTTACATTTTTCGGTACAAATTCATCTCTGAACAGTCGCCATACCGACGGATTCCTAAACATTTCTGTGGTTTCCACGGATATATCCCGAAGAAATTTTTCATAAAAATCAGGTTGATTGGTCAATAAATCTATCAGCTGATCTGCGTCTTTCAGATTATTGTTGGCAATTACCTTTTCAAGACGATGCTTAAAAAAGGTTAATGCATAATTTTTATAATCGTAATTATATTTTTCTTTGATGGCATTAATGACATTTCGTGTATCAACTATTCCGAGCTCTACCCTTTTCATCATATATGGTTATAACATTTTCATTTTTATTCTTTCAAGACATAATGAAATTTTCTTTTTTCAAATTTTGAAGCATATGGTCCCAGGATGGTTTCATGCATCCCCAAAAATAAGTATCCTCCCTGAAAAAGGCTTCTCTGAAATACATCAAAAATCCTGTTCTGTAAATTATAATTGAAATATATGATTACGTTTCTGCAAAATATTAAATCAAATTTTGTAAATGGAATGACATCATCCTTGGTGAGATCATGCTTGCGAAAAAAAGGTTTATCCACCAGAAACTGATTCATTTTAATCAGGTCTTTATATTTATCGATTTCAAAGTATTTGGAATAGGGAACATCGTTGAATTCCTCATAATTGAAAGGATTTTCTTTCACCACTTTATCAAAATTATCAAGGTAACCGATATTAAAACGGTATTTATATTCTCCTTTTTTAGAAATATCGAGGACTTCAGAATTGATATCTGTTGCCAGCAGTTTGGCCTTATCAAACATCCCCAGTTCATTCAGGATTATCAGCATGGAATAAACTTCCTGACCTGTTGAACAGCCGGCATGCCATACATTGATGTGATTCTTATGCTTGAGTTCAGGCAATATTTTATACCTTAAAATATGCCAGATTTGAGGATCCCGGAAAAGCTCGGTAGTGTTGACAGTAATCTCGTTAACGATTTTCTCCAGGAATTTACGGTCTTCTTTGAATTTTTTAACAATGGAAGGAATATCTGTTTTATAATCTACCAAGACTTTCTGAAGTCTTCTTTTAAATGATTTGTCAGAATATTCCGAAAAATCAAACTCCGAGATATTTTTAACAGCATAGATAAAGTAATATAAATCCTGATCGGTAACCGTGGTCATTCTTTGTTAAAAATAGTGTTTAATTATTTTTTTTATTACGGCGAATAAATTTTTTAGTTTGCAAAACTAATATTAACTTTCTTAAATATTTAATTAATTTCCGCGAACCCTGCATCTTTTAATCCGGCATAAAGATGGCTGACCGGTGTTTTTTATTTTTAAGAAAGGAAAGATACATAATTTCGTTAAAACTAAAAGGATATCAGAAAAAAAAAGATAATGCTTCTGTCATCTATATTAAAGATATAAAATGAGCGGGAGAATTCGCCGGAGACAAATGAGTTCGTTAATTCGCAGCAGGCCTGCGAGTTCACTCATTCGCTGAAAGCAAATAAAATTGCAAATAAAATT
>CAYFUP010000037.1:9186-19982 GCA_964346235.1 uncultured Bacteroidales bacterium
AAATTACGAATTCGCTGAAAGAAAGTGGGATTAAAATTAGAAATACGATTGAAATACAATAGATTAGTTAAGAATTTTCCTTGAATGAGTAGGTCATCAGCGACCGTTGGTGGAGAGAGCATGAAATGAGTTTTTTAATTCACCGCAAACAAACAACCATAGATTATTTATTCACTGAAATTAGCGGTCATGTATTCCCGGTTTAACTTGGCAATGGTGGAAAGGGATATATTTTTAGGGCATTCCACTTCGCAGGCTCCGGTATTTGAACAACCACCAAATCCCATCTCATCCATTTTCCTGACCATGCTGATGGCTCGTTTTTTTGCTTCAGGCTTACCTTGCGGCAGTTTGGCAAGGTGGGTCACTTTTGCTGCTACGAAAAGCATGGCGGATGAATTTTTACAAGTGGCTACGCATGCACCGCAACCAATACAAATAGCAGCATCCATGGCTTCCTCCGCATTTTCGGGGTTTACGAGCATATTATTGGCATCGGTGGCACTGCCGGTATTTACAGAAATGAAGCCTCCGGCTTGCTGGATTTTATCAAAAGCAGACCGGTCAACCATCAAATCTTTAATGACTGGAAAGGCTTTAGCCCGCCATGGTTCTATGATAATTGTTTCTCCATCCTTAAATTTCCGCATATGGAGCTGACAAGTAGTGATATCATCATCCGGACCATGGGCTCTTCCATTAATATACAATCCGCAGCTGCCGCAAATGCCTTCCCGGCAATCATGTTCGAAGGCTATGGGGTCTTTCCCTTCAATGATAAGCTTTTCGTTAAGCAAATCAAGCATTTCCAAAAAGGAAGCATCCGTGGACATGTTTTCAAGCTCATAATCTTGAAACCTTCCTTTTGACAAGCTATTTTCCTGCCTCCATACTTTCAGCTTAATTTTTTTCAGAATCTTTTCTGCCATGATAGAAAAAAGTTTTAAACATACAATGCTATTTGTTCGATATGCGTAATAAGCGTTATTTGTAAGAACGCTGCGTTGGTTTTACATTTTCAAAATGCAATGCTTCTTTATGCAAATGAGGTTCTTTATCATCTCCTTTAAATTCCCAGGCAGCTACATGACTGAATTGATTGTCATCTCTTTTTGCTTCGCCGTCATCAGTAACATACTCTTCCCTGAAGTGTCCGCCACATGATTCGTTTCTTTGAAGGGCATCTCTGGCCATTAGCTCGCCCAGCTCAAGAAAATCTGCTGTTTTGCCGGCTTTTTCCAGTTCCGGGTTGATATTTGATAAATTTCCAGGAACTTTTATATCTTTCCAGAAGTCAGCTTTTAATTCCTGAATTTCTTCAATGGCTTCTTTCAGTCCTTGTTCATTTCTTGACATACCGACCTTTTCCCACATAATTTTTCCCAGCTGTTTGTGAAAATGATCCACGGTTTTACTGCCATTGATATTCATTACTTGTTCCAGGCGATCATGGATGGCTTTTTCTGCCTCCTCAAATTCTTTGGTATCGGTTTTGATTTTGGGCGCTTGAATTTCGTCTGCAAGGTAATCACCGATGGTATAAGGCAATACAAAGTAACCATCTGCCAGTCCCTGCATTAAGGCAGAGGCGCCGAGCCGGTTGGCTCCATGATCTGAAAAGTTCGCTTCACCAATGGCATATAATCCCGGAATGGTGGTCATTAAATTATAATCAACCCAGGTACCTCCCATGGTGTAATGGATAGCAGGATAAATCATCATGGGTTCATTGTAGGGATTCACATCGGTTATTTTTTCATACATCTGGAATAAGTTACCATATTTTTTTTCTATTTCATCCTGGCCTTGCTCCTTAATGGCACTGGCAAAATCTAAAAATACGGCTTTACCTTCACTGTTCACTCCAAATCCTTCATCGCATCGCTCTTTGGCGGCGCGCGAAGCCACATCTCTTGGAACAAGGTTCCCATAGGAAGGGTACCTTCGCTCCAAATAATAATCCCGATGTTCCTCCGGAATGTTATTGGGCTGGATTTCTTCATTACGAAGCTTTTCAGCATCTTCTTGGTTTTTAGGCACCCATATCCGTCCATCGTTTCTTAAGGATTCTGACATTAAGGTAAGTTTTGACTGGTATTCACCATGGGATGGAATGCAAGTGGGATGTATCTGGGCAAAAGATGGATTGGCAAAAAAGGCGCCCTTTTTATATATCTGCCAAACCGGACTTACATTGCTGCCCATGGCATTGGTGGAAAGATAGAAAACATTTCCGTATCCCCCGGTAGCTATTACCACCGCATGGGCTCCATGCCGCTCAATTTCACCGGTTCGCAGGTTACGGGTTATAATGCCCCGCGCTTTTCCATCCATCATCACCAGGTCAAGCATTTCCCTTCTGGGATACATTTTTATTTTTCCTTTGTTTATCTGCCGGTTCATGGATCCATAGCATCCCAGCAGCAATTGTTGACCGGTCTGTCCCCTTGCATAAAAAGTTCTGGAAACCAAAACACCGCCAAAAGACCGGTTGGCTAAGGTGCCGCCATATTCCCTTGCAAACGGAACCCCCTGGGCAACGCATTGATCAATAATGTTTCCGGATACTTCTGCTAAGCGGTAAACATTCCCTTCACGGGAACGGTAATCCCCTCCTTTTACCGTATCATAAAACAATCGGTAAATACTATCATTGTCATTCTGATAATTTTTTGCTGCATTAATCCCTCCCTGGGCAGCAATGCTATGTGCTCTTCTCGGACTGTCCTGATAGCAAAAAGCTTTTACATTGTATCCCATTTCAGCCAGCGAAGCAGCTGCAGAGCCACCGGCTAATCCGGTTCCGACAATGATAATATCCAGCTTTTTTTTGTTATTCGGACTGACCACCCGGACTGATTCTTTGTGCTTTTGCCACTTTTCTTCTATCGGGCCTTCCGGTATTTTGGATTCAAACTGATACATGGCACTATAAATTGGACTTGATTAAAAAATATATTGGAATGATGGCGAAACCAATGGAAATAATGAGGGTATATACGACGCCTATCCTTTTAAGTCTGGGCAACCATTTGCTGTTATCCAATCCGATGGTTTGAAAAGAGGACCAGAAACCATGAGATAAATGCAATCCAAGGAATATGGCACCCAGTACATACAGCAGATCATACCACCAATAATTAATAAATAACCCAGATACCAGGGCATATGCATTTTCCATCACTTCCCCGTTGATGGTTACTTCACTTACTTCACCAAATCGTAGTTTCCAGAAAAAATTTATGATGTGAATGACAAGAAATACCAATATGAGAATTCCGAGATAAATCATGTTGCGTGAAGACCAGGTACTGGTCTCTCCGGCAACGTTCTTTTTATATCCGACTGGCCTGGCCAGGGCGTTTTGAATGGAAGTGATCAGGGAATAAACGATGTGAACAATAAAACCCAGGCCCAGAAGTGGCTCGAGGATTTTAATCACAGGATTGGTCTGCATAAAATGGGCAGCCTGGTTAAAGGTGGTGCCATCATTGTCAACAATTAATAGTAAGTTGACAGTGAGATGGACAACCAGAAACAACATTAAAAAGATACCTGAGATACTCATTAAGAATTTCTTACCAAGCGAAGAACCAAAAAATCCATTCATATGAAAATAATTTGAATCGAAATTATATTATATTGCACTTTATAAATAGTGAAACCAAGAAAACCAACAAATTATTCTAAAATGGTTCTAAGAAGGCGTCAAGAACAAGGCATGCAAGCATTAAGTGCCAGGAGTTTACTATTTGGAAATGACTGGTGCTTAAGGTGAGCATAACGCAGTTATTGACGTTTTTTAAAACCACTAAATCAACAAAAGTAATGTTATAATTTTAAAATTTCTATATATATACAAATTTAGAATTAATTTAAACAAATCCTAATCAATGAGGTATTCAAAGATTTCTAACCAGCTCTTTTCGAAAAACAGGCATAAAATTGCTTTTGCTTTACAACATGGTTCCCTGGCCATTGTCAATGCAAATGATGAAATGCCAAGGAACGGTGATCAAAACTATGATTACCGTCAAAATTCCGATTTTTTCTATTTAACCGGAATAGAGCAGGAAAAGAGTGTTTTGATACTTTGCCCGGATCATCCGGATGAAGATTTAAGAGAGGTATTGTTTTTACTAAAAACTTCAAAAGAGCTTGAGATTTGGGAAGGGCATAAACTAACAAAAAAAGAGGCCTATGAAATCTCAGGAATTAGAAATGTAAAGTGTCTTGATGAATTGAATCAGTTTCTTCATGGTTTAATGCTGACGCATGATGATGTGTATTTGAACCTGAATGAAAATCCCAGGTTTTCATCAGATGTTCCCTACCGGGATTTGCGGTTTGCCCATGATCTAAAAAAGAAATATCCGCTTCACCGCTTTCAAAGGCTGGCACCAATACTTTCCAATGCACGGCTAAGAAAAGAAGAAGAAGAAATTGCCCTTATCCGTGAGGCTTGCAATATTACAGGAAAGGCTTTCGAAAGGGTGCTGAAGGTAACCAGGCCAGGCATCATGGAATTTGAGATTGAGGCAGAAATTACACATGAGTATTTAGTCAACAGGGCAAGCGGACATGCTTATCATCCGATTGTGGCATCCGGCATTAATGCCTGTTCTTTACATTATAACGAGAATAAGGATAAATGTGAAGAAGGATCGTTACTGTTGATGGATTTTGGAGCGGAATATGCCAATTATTCCGGCGATTGCTCAAGGACTATCCCAGTAAACGGGAAGTTTTCACCGAGACAAAGGGAACTTTATGAAGCCACCCTGAGGGTTTTTAAGCAGGCCCGTGAAATGCTAAAGCCGGGTACTACCATCAATGAATATCACAAAAAAGTATGTCAAATCTGGGAAGAAGAGCACATAAAACTGGGATTATATACGAGGAAAGATGTGGAAAATCAGGATCCTTCAAAACCCATGTATTTTAAATACTATATGCATGGGACTTCCCACTTTATGGGACTGGATGTTCACGACGTAGGAAGCAAATCACAGCCACTGGAACCGGGCATGGTATTTAGCTGTGAGCCCGGAATTTATCTTCCGGAAGAAAAAACCGGCATAAGACTTGAAAATGATATTCTGGTGACTGAAGGAAAACCCATTGATCTGATGGAACATATTCCTATTGAACCTGACGATATCGAGAAAAGGATGCAGCAATCATAAAAAGATGTAGGGTTGAATAAAAACTGAAATAAGCGATGCTAAAAAAAACTAACTATAAAAACATACCATTGAGTTATGAAGAAACGGGCACTGGAATACCATTGGTACTGTTGCACGGTTACCTGGAATCCCTCAACATATGGGATGATTTTGCCTGCCGGCTGAGTGAACATTTCCGTGTGGTTTCGGTCAATTTGCCAGGTCACGGAGAGTCAGGCATGCTGGCTGAAACACACACCATGGATATGATGGCAGAGGCGGTTGACCACGTATTACAGACCCTTGACATAGAAAAGTCAATTGTTTTCGGCCATTCTATGGGTGGTTATGCGGCCCTGGCCTATGCTGACCTTTTTCCGGGTAAAGTAGCCGCATATTCCCTTTTTCATTCTTCCCCGAAAAGTGATACGGAAGAAAAAAAAGAAAACAGAAGAAGGATTATCGATCTGATCAACCAGGGCAAAAAAGTACAGGTCGTCAACGGCCATGTTCCGAATACTTTTGCAAATGATAATGTTGAACGCTTTAATGAAGAGATTGAATGGATCAAAACACTGGCCATCAGAACTCCTGATAAAGGAATTATCGCTGCGCTAAAAGGAATGATGGAGCGGCCTGACCGTTCCGGTGTGATTGAAAGGAATAATGTGCCTGTTCTCCATATAATCGGTAAAAAGGATAATTTTATTCCCTTTGAAGTAGCGGAAAAAATCGCCGCTTCCTCCAAAAATATCCGTAAGGCTGTATTGGAAAATTCCGGCCATATGGGTTTCCTTGAAGAAAAAGAAAAAGCTTTGAATGTGTGTACCGAATTTATTCATTCCATAAAATTTTAGTTCATGCATATAAATAGTGGCTCCAAGAAAACGTCAAGAACAGCGTTATGCTCACATTAAGCCCCAGTCATTTACGACCAGTAAACTCCTGGCACTTAATGCTTGCATGCCTTGTTCTTGACGCCTTCTTAGAACCATTTTAGAATAATTTGTTGGTTTTCTTGGTTTCACTAAATATTTTATTCAATTGCTCCTAAGCCATTAACATCGGGTTAAACTTATGTACTTCAAATAAATAATTTATTCTAAGACCAACTTATGTGTTTTAAATCACATGGAGCGCTCATATTTAATACATATTTTTGTTGTAAACTATAATTTATAAGGAATTCATTAACATTAGATTAAATTTAAATAACATGAAATACACAGTTTTTATTCTGATTTTAACCATGGTGTTGACAGCAAGTACCAATCAAAAAAATGACTGGGAAAATCCTTCAGTTTACGGAATTAACAAGTCAGCGCCCCGCGCCTCCTTTATGTATTATAAAAACCCGGAAAATGCCATCCGGGATGACTATGGTTCCTCTCCTTTTTATAAAACCCTGAATGGGACCTGGAATTTTAAATGGTTGTCATCTCCGGATAAAATCCCGGATAATTTTTATGATCCTTCTTATAATCCCGGTGATTGGGACGAAATTCCTGTTCCATCAAACTGGCAGATGCACGGGTATGATTATCCCATATATACCAACATAAAATATCCCATTCCCAAAAATGAACCCTATGTTCCGGATGATTTCAATCCCACGGGCCTGTATCGTACAACATTTAATATTCCTGAGCAATGGGAAGGCCATGAGGTATCTATACATTTTGGTGCGGTTAAATCCGGTTTTTACTTGTGGATAAACGGTGAAAAAGTGGGATACAGTGAAGGTAGCAAGTTGCCAGCTGAATTTAACATAAGCCGGTACCTAAAAACAGGGGAGAATATGTTGGCAGCCAGCGTAATCAGGTGGACCGATGGAAGCTATCTTGAAGATCAGGATTTTTGGCGACTTAGTGGCATCGAAAGGGATGTATATTTGTTTGCCTCCCCGAAGCTTCGTGTTAAAGACTTTTTTGCCAAATCTACGCTAACAGATGATTATCATAAAGGACTATTTGACCTGGAATTAATATTAAAAAATCATCATAAAAATGATGTCAGTAATTACCTGGCCGAAGTCAGCATAATCAGTGATGCCCGGAACCAAAATGATGAGGAAGAAATATTTCATGGGAAAAAGATTTTTAACCTGGAAGCCGGCTCCACGACCATCCTGCATTTTAAGGATTCATTGGATAATATTAAAAAGTGGTCTGCTGAAACCCCTGAACTATATACTTTGCTCATCACCATATATGATGATAAAAAAGATATAATTCAGGTGACCGGCTCAAAAACAGGATTCAGGAAGGCTGAAATAAAAAACGGACTTTTTCATGTCAACGGAAAACCGGTGTTGCTGAAAGGGGTAAACCGCCATGAACATGATCCGGTGACCGGCCATGTGGTTTCCAAAGAATCGATGATAAAAGACATCGAACTAATGAAAAAATTTAACATCAATGCGGTCAGGACCAGCCATTACCCGAACGATCCACTATGGTACAAGCTTTGCGATAAGTATGGTTTGTATGTGATTGATGAGGCCAATATCGAATCTCATGGATACCGTTATGATCCTGATGAAACGCTTGGTAACAAACGGGAATACTTAGGGGCTCATCTGGATCGCATGCAAAGAATGGTGCAACGGGATAAAAATCACCCTTCCATCGTTATTTGGTCAATGGGAAATGAAGCAGGAGATGGAATTAATTTTATAGAAGGATATAAATGGATAAAAGGATATGATGACTCCCGGCCTGTTATGTATGACCGTGCTGAGCGTCAGGAAGTATTTAAAGAGCAAAGGCACACCGATATTATTCCCTGGATGTATGCCAGTCGCAATCATATTGAAAACAATTACATAGATCAATATCCGCAGCGACCGTTTATTTGGTGTGAATATGCCCATGCTATGGGAAACAGCACAGGTAACCTGGTGGATTTATGGGATTTTGTCGATGATCACCAACAAGTGCAGGGGGGATTTATTTGGGACTGGGTGGACCAGGGACTGGAAATAACAAGTCCCGGAGGAGAGAAATATTGGGGATACGGGGGTGACTTTGAACCCGAAGGGGTGCATAATGATGCCAATTTTTGTTGCAACGGACTGGTAAACCCTGACAGAACCATTCATCCTGCCTTGTGGGAAGTAAAAAAGCAATATCAGTACGTTGATTTTGAGGTGGTGGATGAAGAAAACCAGCAGTATAAAATCGTTAACCGTTATGATTTTATCAACCTTAATCATTTTGAGGTTTCCTATGAGATACTGGAAAATGGCCGGAATATTTTTAGTAAATCATTGGGTCAGCTAAATGTAAAACCAGGAGAGGGAGCGTATTTAATAATTGATCCGGCCAACATACAACCGGAAATTGATCATGAATATTTCATCAATTTTTATGTTCGTACTGTTACAGCATCCGGATTAATTCCGGCCAACCACCAGGTGGCCCGGGAACAGTTTAAATTGTCTTATTCAGACGATATTAAACTGTCGCATAATAAACCTATGAGAACATTGCGCATTCAGGAGAATGAAAATGAAATCATTATTTCAGGAAGTGATTTCAAAGTCACCATTGATAAAAGCAAAGGCAGCTTGTCAGGTTACCAGCTGAATAACAAGGAATTAATGAAATCTTCCCTGGAGCTGAATTTTTGGCGTCCGCCAACGGACAATGATTTTGGAAGCAGACAACTGAAGGAGCTTGCCATTTGGAAAAATGCAGGCAAAAAATATGAAATTGAATCCATTGAAGTAGATGAAGTGAATAAGCAACAAGCCGATATCACAGTCACTAAAAAACTTACTGATGTATCTTCCAGGTGCCTGAATAGTTACCTTATCAATGGAGATGGAACCATTAAGGTCACCAATAAGTTCTTACCAGGCGACAAATCGCTTATTGAAATGCAACGATTTGGGATGTATATGAAATTGCCTGTTGAGTATGAAAACCTTCAATGGTATGGCAGGGGACCCCATGAAAACTATTGGGACCGGAAAACATCTGCTTTTGTGGGAATATATAAAAGCAAGGTAGAAGACCAGTATTTTGCTTATATCCGGCCCCAGGAAAATGGATATAAAACCGATACAAGATGGTTGAGCCTCACCAATCATGAAGGAAAAGGAATCATCATTGAGGGAGATCCTGTGATTTCATTCAGCGCCCTGCACCATGCTATGGAAGATTTTGATCCGGGAATGGAAAAAGCCCAGCGGCATGTTATTGATGTAAAAAAACGGGATTTCGTGTGGCTGAATATAGATTACAAACAACGCGGATTAGGCGGAAATACCAGCTGGGGTGACAAGGCAAGGCCTCTTGAAAAATACAGGCTGAAGGTACAAGAATATGAATACAGCTTTACAATGATTCCCAAAGGATTTTAATGCAAGGCTTCTTGTGTAACCATAATTTAATGATTATAAGGTGAGGGCTTCTTTCATATCCTTTACCAGTTCGCGGATGGAATCCTCTGTAGTATCCCAGGAACACATAAAGCGGGCCCCGCCTACCCCAATGAATGTATAAAAATGCCAGCCCTTGTTTTCTAATTTCTTAATGACCTTTTCAGGCAGTTCCAGAAATACTGAATTGGCTTCCCGTGGAAACATGACCCTGATTTCAGGGATTTTTATCAGTTCGTCATGCAGAAACGCTGCGCAATCATTGGCATGCCGGGCATTTTTAAGCCAGACATCATTTTTAAGTAAGGCCAGCCATGGGGCCGTTATGAAGCGCATTTTCGAGGAAAGCTGTCCCGCTTGCTTGCAGCGATATTCAAATTCATATGCCAGTTCCTTGTTAAAAAATACCACGGCTTCCCCGTTGGCCAAACCGTTTTTTACGCCTCCGAAGCACAATACATCCACCCCGCATTCATAGGTGATTTCACTGGGTTTTAATCCCAATGAAACGATGCTGTTGGCAAACCTTGCCCCGTCCATATGTATTTTGAGGTGATTTTTTTGGGCGGTCTGGTGAATGGCTTTTAGTTCATCAACGGAATAGACGGTACCCAGTTCAGTAGCTTGCGTGATGCTCACCACCTTAGGTTTTGGATAATGAATATCGCTCCGTTTGGTAGCTAGCTCCTCTATAGAACCAGGTGTTAATTTGCCATTCCCCCCCTTTGTGGTCAGTATCTTAACCCCGTTGGAAAAAAATTCCGGAGCTCCGCATTCGTCCGTTTCCACATGGGCGGCGCTATGGGTGATCACGCTATTATAGGACTGGCACATGGTGGATAATGCCAGGGAGTTGGCGGCTGTCCCGTTAAAGACAAAAAACAATTCACAATCGGTCTCAAATATTTCGCGAAATTTATCAGCAGCCAGTTGGGTCCATTTGTCATCCCCATAAGCAAAATCATGATTTTGATTGGCTTGAATGATGTATTCCATGGCTTCGGGACAAATGCCTGCATAATTATCACTGGCAAATTGCTGGGATCTTTTTTGCATATCAAAATGAATTAGATGACAAACCTACATAATATTTCTTCATGTAAATATATACAATAGCATGAAAAGTACTAAAGTCATTTTTTAACAATTACAACTATATGAAAAAAAATTTTTTAACTAAATTATATTCTCGTGAAACCCTCATGCTCCGATTGACCACAACAAGGATATGATAAAATCATGAGGGT
>CAYFUP010000038.1:0-19951 GCA_964346235.1 uncultured Bacteroidales bacterium
CATGGAGGTTTCATTTCTCAATGATAAATTCCACTTTTTTCGGATAATAATCCATTGATTTAACAAATCCCGGATATTGCTTCATTTCCACTTCAATCCTGTTTTCTTCCGAAGCCAAATCAATGGCATTAAAATCTATTACCGCTTCAAACATTGATTGATTTACCCTTTCATAATCACTTAATCCCACAATGAATGAAACGGAAACATTACGCGGAAAAGTTTTAACATTCAACGTATCCGGAAGGTTTTCCGCAGTAATGGGCACTTTAATACTGCTTTCAGTAAATTGTTCCACAGGAATGATAATCTCGACATTTCTGGCGGAATAACTGACATTTTTTATTCTTATTAATTCAATTTCTTCATTAATGGTATGATCTAATTTTTGAAAACGTTCTTCTGCTGTTTTTATCCCGACCATCGTATCCAGTATCCTTTTCGGTCCTTTCACCCTCACACTGTCAGGTGAAGTGATTATCTGAGACTTCACCATGTATTGCTTCATGGTATTCACTATTACGTTGGGGATGACCTTCACTTTTTTATGGATCACTTCCGAGAGATTAAAAATCAGGGAATCCTGTTCAATGGACAACAATTGAATGTCAGTATTTAACTGATTGGCTATGAGATCTTTTATTGAGCTCGTCAATACATAATATACCTCGTCTCCGTTGCTTTTTTCCTGCCTGAAAGAAAGATTGCTCACATTAATCTGAACAGGTAGAATATTCGGACTGATTTTGTACTTCAGCAAATTATAACCATGTGATTTTACCTGAAAATCAAGTTCATCAGGTAAATCATTAATTAAAACCCTGTCACTCGGAAAGTTTACATACTTCACCGGATAGGAGATGGTTGAAATATAATCCCTGTTCAATGCATTTAAAAACCAAAGGATAGTTGATAAAACGAGAAAAAAAATGAATACAAAAATCTTTTGGTCAATTTTTAAGTTCTCAGGATTAATTCTCTTCTTAAATTGGTCAAATATTCCTGATTCCAACTTAAACAATGGTATTAATAATGTTCAAATAATAGAGGGGCACAAGGTTTAAAGCAAAAATCTAAACCCAAAATAAACCAACGCTTTTTAACGTTGCTGGCCCTGCAAATCTCCTGTATCCCTCAAAACAGCATTCTTGTCAACTTTTATTCTGACATTTTCTGCAATTTCCATGGTGATGGCATTGTCAGTCACTTCGCTTATTTTTCCATAAATACCACCAGTGGTTACCACCCTGTCTCCTTTTTTCAAAGAGCTTCTGAAATTTTTCAGTTCTTTTTGTTTTTTCATCTGGGGACGGATCATGAAAAAGTAAAATACCACAATGATTAAAATAAGCGGCAAAAGTGACATCAGTGGATTGCCCTGTCCCTCCTGAGGCTGAGCCATTAAAAATACGTTTAATAATACTTGCATCATTTTTAATTTAAATTTATACTAATTATTTACTTGTTACATCTCACTTATGTTCAATGTTTCTTTAGGATTAATAGCATTGTATAGGACAAATTCATTTTTCGTTTATGGCCAATTCAATCAAAAATCCAACCTGCAAAATAATAACAAATTTGTTACATGTACAAGCCATGCCAATCAGACTTCTCCGATTAGCCCCCTGCCGGTCTTTATAATGCGATTTGCTTTCCGAAGCTTCTGTATGATTTTATCCAATATTCCATTGATAAAATTGCTGCTGCTGTTTGTGCTGTATAATTTGGAGACTTCAATATACTCATTAAAAGAAACCTTTACAGGAATGGACTGGAATTCCAGGATCTCTGTAATGGCCATAATCATGATCAATACATCCATGAAAGCAATTCTTTCAATATCCCAATTGGTGGTGGCTTCATCCACCAGCTTTTTGTACTCATCGTAATGAATGATAGATTTCCGCAGAAGCGAAATGGCATATTCCTTGTCTTCCTCATTTTTATAAACAGGCAAAATCATATTATTGCCGTTATTGGGATTGATTTTTCTTATATTGTTGGTCAGCAAGCTAATGATAAAATCAATTTCATCGTTCCAATAGATGCTGATGTCCTCCAAAATATTATAAAATTCCTCGTTAAAGATGATATCTTTGCTCAGATACTTAATAATAAAACGTTTATCTTCTTGGAATTCAGTCTTTTCACTTTTCATATATGAAATATAATTTTCTGAATGAACCAGGGTTTCAAAAATCTTTTTGATAAAATCCTGATGATTGGCCCAAGAAATCTTACTCTGTTGCAGGAAATCATTTAACCGGGTATCTGATCTTAAAAATTTAATTACCTGATTATCTGCAAATTTAGTGTTTGGGTTAAGATCCTCATAAGTGGGAACTTTTTTTTGCTTCGCTGCATCAATTTTTCTTTCTGCATATTTCTGCAGTTCAATAAGCAAATCAATGATGTAGAAATAAAGATAATAGGTCCTGTTAATGCTGTGATGGAACTCCTTCTCAGCATTTTTTAATGAAGGATTGGAAGTATTATAATAGGCATATAATACCTGCAGAATCTTTATCCTGATTAATCTTCGGCTAATCATTTTAATTGTAAGGTTTCAATGAAATGGGCAAAAGTATAATATTTAATTTCTAATGTTATTGAATTATGAATTGATTTACATCAAATGTTAGTAACTCGTATAAATTATTTTACAAGAACGAAAATGATTGCTTCTATTTAGTGGTTCTAAGCTGCATTAAAAAAATTAAGAACAAGGGTTTACACTTTTTTTATGATTGCCAGAAAGTTTCAAGAACAAGGCATGCAAGCCTTAAATGCCGATAGTTTATAAGTTGTAAATGACTGGTGTTTAGGGCGAGCATAGCGCAATTATAGATGTTTTTATAGAATCACTATTTAAAAAAAATTGAATTAAAAATTTGGTAAATAAAATTGAATGATTATTTTTATCCTTCAATTATTGTTAATGCAGCGTATATTTAATCATTTATCGAAATAATTAAAGATAGTTAAAAAAAATAGAATTTTACTATAAAAACATTTTTTATAGGGGTGATTTTTTTTATTTTTGAATTATCATTTAATCAAATTGTTAAAATTTAAAGTAAAAGAAAGATGGAAGGACCAGAACAAGAAAGAAACGAAGAATTAGAAAAGAAACAGGATCTTAATCAGGAACCTGATCATTATCAGGGGCAAGATCAGGACAGCGATCATTATCAGGGACAGGATAAGGATCAGGAAATGAATCATGAGCAGGGGCCCTATCAGGATCAAGGGCAAAACCCCAGGGAGGAAATTTTTTCCCGGGCTGTGCGGGCCGGTAAACGAACGTATTTTTTCGATGTGAAGGCAACCAGGAGAAATGATTTTTACCTGACCATTACAGAAAGCAAGAAACGCTTTAACAAGCGTGGCCGGCATTATTTCGAGAAATTTAAAATCTTTCTTTACAAAGAAGATTTTGACAAATTCAGCGAAGGTTTGGAAGCTGCCATTGATTTTATCAAAGATGCCTATTCCAAAGAGGACTTTAACGGGCATGACACCGAAGAAACTTCAGTGAGCGCAGAAGATTACACCCATGTGGAATTTGACGATTTAAAAGAAAATTAAACATCATATCCATAAGCCACCTTTTCATAAGGTGGTTTTCTTTTTATCCCTTTGAATTTAAAGGAATGTGATGTATTTTAACTTTCTTTTTCTTTTAAATGGTTCTTGATTTCCTTTGCATTCAGTTTTCTGACATTGGTGATAATGAAATCGGATTTTAAAAAATTACCGAACTGGTTACACTCCTGAATGGCTTTATTGATAACATTGTTTAATGGATTATTAAGCGGAATTAATACCAATAAGGTAGCGTAGTATTTATAATGTTTTACTTCTTCTACTTCTGAATTAAAATGGTTAAATATATAACTAAATTCTTTTTTAAGAATATCCCGGTGCCATTTGTCTATTTTCAATCCCTCTTCATATAACAATACCAAGAAGTATCTGAGCTTAAGCCCCTTACCACCCAGACCAGTAGAAATAAAAATTTGATTCTCATCCAGTAAATTGGTTTCCAGAACCATCCGGCTTTCCTGCAGGGCCAAAATAGACCATTCCCTTAATTCAGCATCCGGATTGGTGGCATAACTTTCAAGTGCCCGGTAAGCCTCAACCCGCTCAATGGTGGCAAGCTGTGTCATCAATACTTTCTTCTCATAAATGGAGGCATCCTCCATGAATAAATTGTTCCGGTTTGCGATGACCTCGTCCGGATCAAACTTATCTTTTTGCCTTTTGGAAAACTCAAAATAATCCATTTGCAATTCCACATCTATCTGCTCTTCAAGGATATTCAGGTTATCATTAAAATTTCCAAAAATCTCTTTTATTTTGTCAAAAATATTCTCATCCAAACTATCCATATAATATACCGTATATTTTTAGAATTTTAATCTATAAAAATACTGAATTTATAACACTTTTATTGTATAATTTAATAAAATACCAACAAATTGGTATTGGATGTTTTTAATTAATGTACTACGTTTGTGCTTCTAATTTAGAACAAATATAAATAAATGCAGTTATCCGAGCTTCAGAACAGTCAGCATGGCATCATCACAAAAGTAAGAGGAAGAGGGGCTTTTAGGAAAAGAATTACAGAAATGGGCTTTATTAAAGGCAAAAAGGTAACTGTCATTAAAAATGCACCGCTTAAAGATCCGATAGAATACCGAATCATGAATTATCAGGTTTCTTTGAGGAGAAGCGAAGCGGCATTGATAGAGGTCATTGATGAAGACGAGGCAAAAGACTTAAAAATTAACAATTTCAACGGAACCCTTACCGAACAAAAGTTTAAGGCTTCCGCCATTCAAAAAAGCAAAAATATCAACATTGCCCTGGTAGGCAATCCCAATTGCGGAAAAACGACGCTTTTCAATATTGCATCGAAGTCCAAGGAACATGTAGGCAATTACGGAGGCGTTACGATCGACTCAAAATCAGCTGTATTCAGACAACATGGGTATAATTTTAATATCATTGACCTGCCGGGTACCTATTCCTTATCCGCATATTCCCCGGAAGAGTTATTTGTAAGGAATTATATCATGAATGATATTCCTGATTTGGTGATCAATGTAGTAGATGCTTCCAACCTGGAAAGAAACCTTTATTTGACTACCCAGTTGATTGACATGGATATAAAAACAGTGATTGCCCTGAACATGTATGATGAATTGAAGCAGTCAGGCAATGATTTGGATTATACAGGACTGGGGAAATTACTGGGTATTCCGGTCGTTCCGACGGTAAGTTCAAAAGGCAAGGGCATCATCCAGCTTTTCCAGCGAGTCATTGATGTTTATGAAGATCGTGAAAAGTATTCCAGGCATGTCCATATTAATTATGGCCGCTGCATAGAAAAAAACCTCAAAACCATTCAGGATACCATTTACCATCCCGGGAACTTATCCATAACTGACAGGATTTCAAGTCGCTTTTTATCTCTTAAACTATTGGAAAAAGATGATCAAATCGATAAATTCCTTGAAAAGAACACGGTCAATTATGAAGAAATCCGGTCAAAAACGGAAAAGGCCATCGATAAAGTCGAAAATGACTTAAATGATGACAGTGAAACCCTTATCACCGACGCCAAATATGGCTTTATCGCCGGTGCACTGAGGGAAACTTTCAAAGAAAGTGAATATGAGAAAATCAAATGGTCGCAGGTTATTGATTCATTCATGACCCACAGAATTATGGGGTTTCCTATTTTCATTTTATTTATGTGGATCATGTTTCAGGCAACGTTTAGTCTGGGGCAATACCCCATGAGCTGGATTGAAACCGGTATTGCTGCCTTACAAGGGGGACTTGATAACCTCATGCAGACCGGTCCGCTTAAAAATTTACTCATAGATGGCATTATCGGAGGCGTAGGCGGGGTTTTAATGTTCCTTCCGAATATTCTTATCCTGTTCTTTTTTATTTCACTCATGGAAGATACAGGATACATGGCAAGGGCATCATTCATTATGGATAAAATCATGCATAAAATCGGGTTACATGGAAAATCATTTATTCCTTTAATTATGGGATTTGGTTGCAATGTCCCGGCCATCATGTCCACCCGAATCATAGAAAACAAACGAAACCGTTTGCTGACAATACTCATTAATCCATTCATGTCCTGCAGCGCAAGACTGCCGGTATATGTTCTCATTATATCCGCTTTCTTTCCCGATAACCCGGGAACCATGCTTTTCTTAATTTACATCATTGGCATC
Organism: uncultured Bacteroidales bacterium; assembly: GCA_964346235.1. Classification (GTDB taxonomy): domain Bacteria; phylum Bacteroidota; class Bacteroidia; order Bacteroidales; family CAYFUP01; genus CAYFUP01. The sequence goes on from CAYFUP010000038.1 coordinate 6,270, forward strand.
GTTATGGCTTCTCTGATTGCCATTCTTTTTAACAAAACAATCCTGAAAGGAGAAGACCTGCCTTTTGTCATGGAACTGCCTCCTTACAGGATGCCTACTTTCAGGAGCACCATGAGGCATATGTGGAATAAAGCTGTGCAGTACTTACAAAAAATGGGGGGAGTCATTTTAATTGCTTCCATTATCATTTGGGCGCTGAGTTATTATCCCAGACCCCCTGCAGCAAAAGCTGAAGATCAGTTAACAGCTATTGAGACTGAAGAACTTGAAAATCTACAGGAAAACCCCATAGAAAATTCATACATCGCAAGAATTGGAAAATCAATTGATCCGGTGCTTAAACCCCTTGGCTTTGACTGGAAAATGGGAGTGGCATTGCTGACCGGAATTGCAGCCAAAGAAATTGTAGTCAGTACCCTGGCTGTCCTCTACAATGCAGATGAAGATGAAGAAGGGGGATCCCTCAAAGAGAGACTGAGGGCATATGAATACGAACAAAACGTGCCAGGTGAAAAGTCCGGCTACACCCCCTTGGTGGCATTTGGCTTTTTAATGTTTGTCCTGGTCTATTTTCCCTGCGTTGCCGTGATAGCTGCTGTAAAAAATGAAACGGGAAGCTGGAAATGGGCAGCATTTATGGTATTTTATACCACCGGACTGGCATGGTTTTTGGCATTTATTGTTCATCAGGTGGGAAGTTTATTTGTTTAGAACCCGATATAAAAGATTAAAACATTCATTTTCAAAACAATTAAATAATTAAGATGATACAGGAAATTATAGCACTGACCATTGTTTCTGGCGCAAGTTTTATTACCATATATAAAATATTCAGATTCTTCAAACCCAATAAAAGCAGTGTTCCGGTTAACCATACAGGCGGCTGCTCGAAATGCAAAAAATAAAAAGGCTGGCTGTTGCCTGAGACCATTCAGGTTCATGCCATCGAATGGATTTCAAAATGCTGAACAATGAAAGCGATGATTCTTTCAGCCGGCATAGGATCCCGGCTTAAACCACTGACAAACAATAAACCCAAAGCGCTGGTAGAAGTGAACGGGAAACCCATGCTGGGATTGGTCATTGAGAAATTATCCGGAATCGGCTTCAATGAAATAATCATCAATGTACATCATCATGCCCGCCAAATCATTGATTATATCCAAAAAAACAATGATTTTTATATCGACATTGCCTTCTCCGAGGAATCAGAAAAACTGCTTGATACAGGAGGCGGAATCAGGAAGGCGGCCTGGTTTTTTGATAAAAACCCATTTTTGGTTCATAATGTTGACGTGATAAGCAACATTGACATACATGACCTTTTCAGGGCTCATGTGGAATCCGAAGATATGGTAACGTTGGCCGTAAGGAACAGGGAATCCAAAAGGAAGCTTATATTTGATGAGAATCTCCTGCTAACAGGGCGTGAAGACGATGAAAAACAAGAAAAATTATTGATGAACCCCTTAAAAAAGGAGAATTATTTTGCATTCAGCGGAATACATGTCATCGACCCTCTGATATTTCAAAAAATCAAAAAAACAGGTGCTTTTTCCATCATTGATGCTTACCTGGAAATTTGCCATCAGGAAAAAATCAGGGCATATGTTGATGACCAGAGTTACTGGTATGATTTGGGCACCATAGAAAAAATCAAAGAAGCAGAAAAAATGTTATAAAATTTTCATATTTTCGATGTTTACTGTTTTTATCATACATGTCGAAATTAAAAGTTTTTCACGCTTCAGCCGGTGCCGGCAAAACATATAAGTTAACGGAATCCTTTTTACTTCTGCTGTTTTCCAACCCTTACCAATATAAAAGTATCCTTGCGGTCACATTTACCAACAAGGCTACAGCAGAAATGAAAAGTCGCATTATTGCCGAGTTATACAAACTGGCCCATGGGGAAGATTCTTCTTACCTCCAAACCATCAAAACGGTTTTTCAATACAATAATACTCGAATCAGCGATATAGCCAAAACTGCCCTATTAAACATATTACATGATTTCTCTCATTTTTCGGTGGAGACCATCGATGGATTCTTTCAGCAGGTCATTCATGCTTTCACGAGGGAAATTGGTTTGCAACATGGTTTTCAGCTGGAACTGGATAATGATAAGATCCTATCGGCAGTGGTCGATGAGTTGCTTATGGACATCAATGATCAACCTTTTTTAAAAGACTGGTTGCTTCGTCTTGCTGAGGAAAAGATGGAATCCGGAAAAAGCTGGAATATCAAGGGAGACTTAAAATCTACCGGCAAAGAAATATTCCGGGAAAAGTTTCATTTAATGAATGAGCAGACGCTCTATGAAATCTCAGACAAAAACCTGCTGCATCAATATATCCAGTCCATTCAGCTAGTAAAAAAGAAATTTGAAAACAAGCTGATAGAACTGGGTAAAACCGGATTGAAAATAATTCACGAAAATGGACTGACTGTGGATGATTTTTCCAATAAATCAAGAGGCATTGCCGGTTTATTCCAAAAACTGGCGAATGCTGAAAAGCCGGAAGATTTCGTAATCACAGACGGCAGAAGGAACGCATTGCATGATCCTGAAAAATGGTACACCAGGAACTCCACCAATAAAGACCTGATTTTTAATATATTTCATGCCTCCCTGAATCCTTTGCTGACTGAAATCATTGATTTTTTCGACAAAAATGTTCCCGATTATATCACGTCTGTTGAAATATTAAAAAACATAAGGGTGCTTGGAGCTTTTGCCGATATATCAAAAAAACTGAAAGAATATACCAGGAATGAAAATATATTTTTATTATCTGATGCAGGAAAGTTGCTGAAAGAGATCATCAACGATAATGAGGCGCCGTTTATATATGAGAAGACCGGTCATTATTACCATCACTTCATGATTGATGAATTCCAGGACACATCGTATTTACAGTGGAATAATTTTAAACCTTTGGTAAGCAATAGCCTGGCCGAGAATCATCAGTCCCTGGTCGTAGGAGATATAAAACAGTCGATTTACCGATGGCGCAACAGCGACTGGAGTATTATGGCCAAAGACATCTATGATGATTTCCAGCAACAGGGAATAGAAAATCATTTCTTAGCCCATAACTGGAGAAGCCATGAAAAAATCATTGCATTCAACAATGTTTTTTTCAGCCATGCCGCCAGGATGCTGAATGATAACTTCAGTTACCTGACTGACAATATTGATTTACCATCATTTACTGAACTATATAAGGACGTCATGCAGCAGCCTGCTCCATTGGACGGAAAAGACGGGGGTTTTGTCCGCTTTGAAGCCATTCCGGAATCCAAAGAAACCGACTGGAAAGAATCGGTTCTTGAAAAATTGCCGTCATTGATTGAGTCATGGCAGGATCAAGGTTTTTTACTGAAAGATATCGCCATCATAGTTAGGAAAAATGCAGAAGGAAAAGAAATTGCCGATTACTTGCTTCATTATAAGCTAAAACAGGGAAAAGCCGGTTACCGGTATGATTTGATTTCGGAAGAATCATTGTATATCTCAGGTTCAAAAGCGGTGAGGTTTATCATCGCTTTAATGAAATATTTTGTAAATCCGCTTGATGATATCAATGCCGCTTATATTCGCTACGAGCATCAACAATACATAAAAAATGGCGAAACGCAGGTTTCTCATGAATTATTTGAAGAAGCGGCTGAAAAGATTCAAAGCGATATTGGCCTCCCACTCAGTCACCTTTCCCTGTATGAACTCACTGAAAATATAATTCAAAGCCATGGTTTAAATAAAAATCAGGGAGAGCTTATTTTTCTCAATGCTTTTCAGGATTTGGTATTGGATTATTCCCGCACGGGAAATCCGGATATTGAGAAATTTCTTGAATGGTGGGAAGAAGAAGGTCATTCTAAAACAGTCCCTGTCAATGAAAATCAGGATGCCATCAGGATCATTACCATTCATAAAGCCAAAGGACTGGAATTTGAAAATGTAATTATCCCTTTTTGCGACTGGCGTTTTGACAACAGCAAGCAGCCGGTCACCTGGTTTTATCCGGAAAAAGCTCCTTTCGATCAAATAAGCATTTTGCCGCTCAAGTACGTTGCCGCTCTCGAAAACAGCATTTTTCATGACCAGTATCATGAGGAAAAATACCGGAATTACATTGATAACCTGAATCTTTTGTATGTTGCCTTCACCAGGGCTAAAATCCAGTTATACGGTTTTTACCCTTTGAAAGACAAAGAAAAAAATGCGGAACTCACCGGAGTAAACCAACTGATGGATGCAACATTCAGTGGTTCCATATTTGAACTTATTCCGGATTTTCAAAAAAATCTCACCGTTGTATCTCTGGGTCAACCGATGAATAAGAAATGGGAAAATGTAGATTCCGGTCAGCTTAATTATCCAGCCCCACAAAAATATGCAGATTTCAGAGAAAAAATTAACATTAAATACAACAGCCTGAATTATTTTGAATTTACGGACGATACGCGCCTGGAGAAAATAAACTATGGCAGTTTGATGCACGAAATTTTTGCTCAGATCTCCTCTCCTTCTGATATCAAAAAGGCCATCTCCGGGAAAGTAAACGGGGGAAAAATATCTGAGCAGCAAGGGGCGTACCTGGAATCAGAAGTTCTGGAACTTTTACAGCAGAAGGAAGTGAAGCCCTGGTTTAATACCCAATGGCAAGTAAAAAATGAATCGACCCTCCTTCTTCCTGACGGTAAACAATTGAGGCCGGACCGGGTTTTAACCCAGGAAGAAAAAGCCATTGTCATTGAGTATAAGTTTGGCGAAAAACCGGAACCCTTGCATCAAAAACAGGTAAATCAATATATGGCATATCTCAAACAAACCGGCTACAAGCAAGTGAAAGGTTATATATGGTATATTGCATTAAGGAAGGTAATGAAGATTGAATAAATGACATATCCGTGGGGACATAGCAGAAGATTTAACGCCTATTCCAATTATTTTAAAATGAAATTCGGCGCACGAGTACAAAAACTCACTATTGATGCAGGTTTTACCTGTCCGAACCGGGATGGTACCATCAGTGCAGGGGGATGCACGTATTGCAACAACAATGCCTTTAATCCATCATACTGCCATCCTTCAAAAACCATCAAACAACAGATTCAGGAGGGCATTGAATTTCATCGAAACAGATACCGGAAGGCTGAAAAATTCCTGGCCTACTTCCAGGCTTATTCCAATACCTATGCAAGCATTGAAAAACTCAAAGAAGCCTATACCCATGCAGTCAGACATAAAGATGTGATTGGACTCGTTATCGGCACAAGACCGGATTGCATTGACGATGAAAAGCTGGATTTGCTGGCTGAATTTTCAAGAAATTATTATGTCACCATGGAATATGGACTAGAGTCATGTTACAACCAAACCTTAGAAAGAATCAATCGCGGACACACCATGGAACAATCCATAGAAGCCCTCCAGAAAACTGCTAAAAGAAGGATAAAGACAGGCATACACTTAATATTTGGTTTGCCCGGTGAGGATGTCAGGGACATGCTGGATGAAGCAGCCATTATATCCAAACTTCCCATACACACAGTAAAATTTCATCAGATGCAGATTCTTAAAAAGACCAGAATGGCAAAGGAGTACAGCAAATACCCGGAAAGGTTTAACCTTTTCAGTCTGGAAGATTACCTGAATTTTATGGTTCACTTTGTGGAGCGGATGAACCCTGATTTTTACATAGAGCGCTTTTCTGCAGAAGTACCTCCGCAGTATTTGATTGCACCGGACTGGGGGCTAATACGCAATTTTCAGGTGCTGCACAAATTGGAGCGTAAACTTCAAGATCTCGATACCTGGCAAGGTAAGCTGTACAATATATCATAATCCCTTTCAAAAATGGAACAATTCCTAAAAACCATCGCGCATTCTGTATATCAATCTCATCATCAACATTTGGATGAGTTATGTTTATTATTTCCGAATAAGCGGGCTGGATTATTTTTTAATAAATACCTTGCGGAATTAATTGAGAAACCTGTCTTCACACCAGTATATTATACCATAAGTGAATTCTTTCAGCGATTCACGGATTTAAACCTGACAGATAACCTGCAGCTAATCTTTAAATTATACATGGTTTATCAAGATCAGTTGCAAAATACAGAAACCTTTGATGAATTTCTTCCCTGGGGGGAAATCCTATTAAATGATTTTGATGACATCGATAAATACCTGGTGAATGCCGAAAGCTTGTTCAAAAACCTCGAATCAGTCAAAGAAATAGAATACCAGTTCAGTTTCCTGGATGATGACCAAATCAAAGCCATAAAACAGTTTTGGAATGCCTTTCGGGCTGAAAAATATTCTAAACAGCAGGAGCAGTTTTTATATCTGTGGAAAAAGCTTTGGCCGGTTTATCAAGGTTTTAAAAAAACCCTTTCAAGTTCCAATATGGCCTATGAAGGAATGATGTTGAGGGATGTAATTGAAAACCGCGTAAAAAAAGATGATATGGTGATCCCATTTCGTAAAATTTGTATCACTGGATTTAATGCCTTGAATCAATGCGAGGAAGAATTGTTTCAATACCTGCAGCATCAAAATCTATCGGAATTTTATTGGGATTATGATGTTTTTTATACAGATCCTTCAAAGAAACATCATGAAGCAGGGCGGTTTATCAGGGAAAACCTGCGTAAATTTCCACAAACGCTTACAGCAGATTCTTTCGATAATCTTGAAAGCGATAAAGAGAAGGATATCCAGATGATTAATGCCATCAGTGAGACCGGTCAGACGAAACTATTGCCTGAATTGTTAAATCACATTCCTGAGAAACAAAAAGATGAGAATACAGCCATCGTTTTAACGGATGAAAGCCTGCTTCAGCCTTTACTTCGTTCGCTTCCGGAAGATATCCGGGACATCAATATTACCATGGGTTATCCGGTAAGAAATTCTTTTGTTTTCGGATTGATTGAAAACCTAATTAACCTGCAGCAGCATGCATTCATCCATAATAACCAATCCCATTTTCGTTACCAGGATGTTTTTGCCGTACTTAAGAATGCCTACATCAAGCCCCTTGGTGATAACATCACAGCTTTTATCCATGAAATGGAACAAAGCAATCAGTTGTATATCAACCCATCAGCTCATATAAACAACCCATTTTTAAAAATATTATTCACAAGGCAAAATAGTACCAAAAGATTAATAAATTATATTTTAACCGTATTGTATGAGATATTTAAATCCTTACACAATGATAACGAAAACAATCAATATGTTATAGAAAAAGAAATCATTTATAAACTATACACCCATGCAAAGCGGATTAAGGATATTATTGAGGTGATGGAAATTGACATTACTTACGATACCCTTTTGCGGTTGATGAAAAAATCCTCCGAACAACTGAGTGTCAGCTTCAGCGGGGAACCGCTAAAAGGACTTCAGGTATTGGGCATTCTGGAAACCAGAATACTGGATTTTAAGCATGTAATCATCCTGTCCATGAATGAAGGCACCTATCCTAAAAAACAACCTGCGCCTAGTTTCATTCCATTCAATATCAGGAAAGGCTTTCATATGCCTACCATTCAGAACCAGGATTCAATATATGCCTATTATTTTTACCGCCTGATACAACGGGCGAAGAATATTCGTCTGCTATATCATTCAAGATCCGGCGGTTTACAGACTGGTGAACCCAGCAGGTTTTTATACCAACTTAAGTATGAACCTGAATTCAACCTTCAGGAAAAAACATACAGTTATCATATTGATGTAACTGACATGATGCCTTTTTCCATTGAGAAATCAGAAAAAGTGCGAAATAAGCTAAGGAATTACCTCCACAATCATGGAAAGAAGTATCTGTCCCCAAGCGCCGTAAACACCTATATCGACTGCCCTTTAAAATTTTATTTCCGCTATATTGCCAGGCTTGAAGAACCGGAAGAATTGCTTGAAGAACCTGATGCCATCATGTTTGGAAATATACTCCACGGGGCCATGGCCAAACTTTACCGGCCATACATTCATCATGAGATGACCCGGGAAGATCTGGAGCAAATCATCAAAGATGATGAAAAGATCAACAAGGTGGTTGATGAAGCCTTTCATGAAGAATTTTTCAGGATAGATGAAAACGATTTACAGGCAAATGAGCCAAAAAGCCTGCTAAAAGCCGGACAGCATATAATTGTTTTCGAAATTATTCAAAAATATGTCAGACAAATCCTGGAAACCGATAAACAGTATGTTCCTTTTATTCCGCTTCACCTGGAACATCAGTTCACCTTTTCTCAGTCTGTCAACAGCAACGGCCATACCTTTAAAGTTAACCTCGGAGGAAAAATTGACAGAATTGACAGTCTTAAAGGAGAAACAAGGATAATCGATTATAAAACCGGTAAATTCAACAAAACAGCAAAATCTGTGGAGGACTTGTTTTCACGTTCCAATCACAACAGGAACAAAAATATATTTCAGGTCATGTTTTATGCTTATATGTATGCCCGAAACAAATCCGGAATGGAAGCATTATTACCAGGTATCTATGGATTGAAGTCCATTTACGGCAAGAATTTCAATTTTCAACTATCGATTAACAGGCAAAAAGTCGATAATGCCCGGACTTACTTTGAATTATTCGAAGAAAATCTGGCCTCAGTTTTGAAAGATATTTTTCATCCACAAGTCCCGTTTAATCAGACAGAGAATCCTGAGATATGCAAGAATTGCCCTTATAATAAAATTTGTCAGAAGATTTAATGTGAAATTTTTATTGGAACCTGACCAACCAGATCCCTGAAGCAAAGTGCAAACTAATTATTTCCACTTACCACTTTATTGCTCAACGCAAAACAATCCTGCCCACTGCCTACTGATCAACTGCCTACTGCCTATTGCCTGCTGCCTATTGCCTGCTGCTTACTGCCCACTGATCAACTGCCTACTGATCAATTGCATACTGCTTATTTCCTACTGCCTACTGCCCACTGATCAACTGCCCTCAGGGGAAAGCAAATCCGGTCTTAGCTTTTTGGTTCTTTTTACTGATTGCTCCTCTTTCCATTCCCTGATAGCTTTTTCATTTCCGGAAAGCAATACTTCCGGCACCTTTAATCCCTTATAATTGGATGGTCTGGTATAAACCGGAGGCGCCAGCAGATCATCCTGGAATGAATCCTGCAAAGCGGAGGTCTCATCGGAAATGACCCCGGGTATTAATCGAATAACGGCATCTGTGATAACAGCGGCAGCAAGTTCTCCACCGGTCAGCACATAATCCCCAATCGAAATTTCCTTTGTAATGTAATAATCCCTGATTCGCTGATCAACGCCTTTATAATGTCCGCAGAGTATTATAAGGTTTTTATGAATCGAGAACCGGTTTGCCATTTTTTGGTTTAATTTTTCCCCATCCGGCGTGGTATATATGACTTCCTCATAATCTCTTTCCGCTTTAAGCTGATCAATAACACGGGCTATGGGTTCAATCTTCATCACCATGCCGGCTTCTCCGCTATAGGGATAATCATCTACCTGGCGGTGTTTATCACTGGTATAATCACGAATGTTATGCAATCTGATATCAACCAGCTCTTTTTCCTTAGCCCGCTTGATGATTGAGAGATTAAAAGGCCCTTCAAATAACTCGGGAAAAACGGTTAATATATCTATTCTCATTTTGTTTTTTATTCATTATTAAAACAAGCAGCATTTATATATGAAATGTCAGCAATACAAAAATAATATAGCTTTAAAACTTATCAGACAAACTTAATCAATATTATTTCAAGGCAAAGTTTGGATCTAACCCCCTGATTTTAATCCATATGTTTGCGCCTTTGTTAAAAGTTTATTTTATTAGCAATTAATAATTGCCTATATTTGTTGTATAAGTTAATGAAAATATCATAATTAGCATTGAATTATGGAAAGCAAGTCCAGGATATCTTTTGAGGATCAGGAAAGAAACAGCAAAAATGATGAAAACAAGCTGTCAGGAGATGCTTATGATCATGCCAGTAATTCGGAAGAAAAGAGAATGGAGAAAAGGAGCATGGAAGAAGGGAACCAGGAAGAAACCGAAAAGGGTAAAGCTCAAATGAATTTGAAACACGAGGAAAGCGAAAAGCCACCTATTGAGAAGAATTCAGAAGAAATCGCAGAAGAAAGCAACATAGAAATGCCTCAGCCAGGAAACCAACAAGAAGAGGCCAAACAGAAAGAAAGGAAACAAGAAGAAGTAGAAAGAGAAAAAGACAAACAGGAAACGCCTCAGCAGGAAAACCCAACAGAAGAGGCCAAGCAGGAAGAAAAGCAGCAGGAAGAAGTAAAAAGAGAGGAAGACAAACAGGATTCCGAATCTGAAAATAAGACGGACACCCTTGAGGATAAGCAGGATTCTGAGTCACCAGATAAGGCGAACACCCCTGAAGATAAACAGGATTCTGAGTCACATGACAAAAAGGACAAAGCCGGTGATAAGCAAGGTACCGAATCACAAAGCATAAAGGACGCAACCCTAAATAAACAGGATTTCGGATCGCAAGAAAGCGAGAACACAACAGTTGAAAAACAAGATTCCAAATCCCAAAACAAGGAGGCCTCTTTTGCGTATAAACAGGATGCTGATCCACATGATAAAGTGGATAAAAGCGATGAAAAGGGAGATTCCGAAACTCAAGACACGGAGGCACCAACCAATGGCAGAAATGAATCCGAATCATCTGAAAGTGACACAAAGCAGGCAGCTCAAAACGAAACGTTTATAGATTTTTCCAAATTATCAAAAGAAGCCCTGATTGACAAATTAAAAGTCATCATGGAATCTCCCATTGAAGAGATAAAAGATAAAGACATCGATGGCATAAAAATCAACTTCTATAAAAAAAGAAAGCTTCAAATTGATAAGTTAAAAAAGGAATTTGCGGAACAGGGAGGCGAACTGATTGATTTCACTCCACCGGCAGATCCTTTGGAAGATGAATTAAAACGCAATTTGCAAAAATATAAATCCAGAAAAGCTGAGCAAAAAAGGGAAATTGAAGAATCCAGGGAAGAAAACCTGCGGAAGAAGTATGAAATCATTGAAGAAATAAAAGATCTGATAAACAAGGACGAATCGATTAATAAAACCTTCCAGGAGTTCAGAGATTTACAACAGAGATGGCGTGAAACAGGCATGGTGCCTCAAAGTAAACTTAAAGATCTTTGGGAAACGTATCATCATCATGTTGAAAAGTTTTATGACTATATTAAAATCAACAAAGAACTTCGGGATCTTGACCTAAAGAAAAACATGGAGTCCAAAATCAGGCTTTGCGAAAAGGCCGAGGAGCTGCTTTTCAATCCCTCTGTGGTCAAGGCCTTTAATGAACTTCAAAAATTACATGAGCAATGGCGGGAAATAGGTCCGGTTCCAAAGCAACATAGAGAACCCCTTTGGGAAAGATTTAAAGAAGCCACCAGAAAAATTAATAAAAAACACCACGAATATTATCAGGAACTAAAAGCCAAGCAAAAGCAAAACCTGGAAGAAAAAGCTGCTATCTGTGAAGAAGTGGAAGAAATCAATAAAAAAGAAATAACAGATCATAAAGAATGGGAAGCCCATTCCAATAAGATTAAGGAATTTCAAAAGGTATGGAAAAAAATTGGTTTTGCTCCCAAAAAACAAAACAATGCCGTTTTTCAAAGATTCAGAAACGCTTGTGATGAGTTCTTTATCAACAAAAGAACGTTTTATGCAAAACATAAGGAAATACAGCAAAATAATCTGCAATTAAAGATTGACTTGTGCAAACAGGCAGAAGCATTAAAGGACAACACCAATTGGAAGAAAACAACAGATGATTTTATCAAACTGCAGAAAACCTGGAAAGAAATAGGACCTGTCCCAAAAAACAAATCTGAGTCGGTTTGGCGAAGGTTTCGATCAGCTTGTGATCATTTCTTTGAAAGAAAAAAAGCCCATTTTTCCAATATCGACCAGGAATATGAAGAGAACCTGAAGAAAAAAGAAGCTTTGATAAAAGAGATCGAAAATTTTAAGCCCGCATCGGACAATATCCAGGAAAACCTTAATAAGCTTAAAGAATTTCAGCGTCAATGGACAGAAATAGGCTATGTGCCTATCAAACAAAAAGATAAAATCCGGGATAGATACCAGTCTGCCATCAACCAACACTTTGATAAACTTCAGATAGACGAAAACAGAAAAAATGTGATGAAGTTTAAAACAAAGATGGAAACCATGAAGGAATCCCCCAATCAAAATAACCGGCTTAAAAAGGAAAGAGAAAAACTTGTCAGTAAACTTACCAAGCTTGAAAATGATATCGCTTTATGGGAGAACAATATGGGTTTCTTTACAAAAAGTTCCAATAATGCAGATTCCATGATAGAAGACATGGAAAACAAAATAGAAAATGCCAAAATACAAATTCAGCTTCTTGAAGAGAAAATAAATATGATTGATAATACCATGGAATAACTGGTTGTTTGCCTGAATTATACAACATTTGCTTCAAGCACGCCACATAACCATTCGTTTACGGCATCACTTAACATTTATTGCTTTATAATTTGCAGGAGATAATATAAGAAAATTTTGGGAAAAAGATTCTAGCAGAGGGAGCGCAGTTTCAGATATATTTCGTGACAAACCCAGGCATCAGTGGCAGCATAAATCATTTGAGAATCACTCAGATCCTTTCCTTCCCAGTTGGTTAACCGCTGCGATTTGGAAATTCTGAAATGTAACACAATACCACTCATTTTTTTCAGGCTGTAATTCTCTATTCCAAATTCTTTTACATATTCCTGAAGTTCAATGAATCCGGCTGGTTCAAAATGATTCAACTGCTTTAAATGGCGAATATCATCCCTGATGGCGGCGCCGACCTTTAATACATTGTCATCCTCCATAATGGTTTTTAGTTCCGGAGGCATTCCTATCCGGTTCATCCGGAATAAAAATGCTTCTGTTGAAGTCGATAACTGCATTAAGGCGACCTTATTCTTTTTACCTTTTCTGAATGAAGGTTTGGTCTCCGTATCGAAGCCAAGTACATCCTGACTTTTTAGGAATGTCGCAACATGGTTTAAATCCTTCCTTGATTCAATCAGGTGGATTTTCCCCTGAAATTGTTTTAAAGGGAGTTGATATAATTCTTCCTGGGCTATTGTTGATTTAAAATGCTCATTGATCATCACCGTTATAGTCTTCTATTTTCCTTGAGATTAACCAGTTACTTGTATCTATGTTATCGAAATCAGAATCATGATCCCGGGGAATTTCTTCCTCCTCCTCAGCATCACTGCCAAAAGAGATCATATGCAATGCCCGCAGGATATTCACAAGTTTCTGTCCCCATTCATTCTTAAAATTAGTTTTACATTCCCATAAGGCATCATTCATTTTATCGATATCCATCAGCCGGTAGAGGGTAATAAAATTCTTTAATTCCTGGTATATATCCGTCAGGTTCTCAGCAAGGCTTTCCGGCACCGGGTGTTCACTCTCCTGCATTAAGGGATCGAATACTTCCAGAAAGGCGTCTTGCTCACCAAACTTCTTTTCCAGCTGGTTTTCAATATAAATGTAATCCTGTTCAGTTACAAACTTTTCATTTTCTTCCTCTCCAGCCAGTTCAGGCTCAGGTAAAATCACTGCCCTGAAATAAATCAGGGGGAT
>CAYFUP010000039.1:0-19949 GCA_964346235.1 uncultured Bacteroidales bacterium
AAGTTTCATAATAGATACCGGCCGAATCATAGCCCATGTAGGATTCACCTTCACATATCTCCACATGTTCATAAGTAGAGTCAACCGGATTGACATAGACATGCACGGTGTCTTCTTTTATACAACCATTGACATCGGTAACCATCACACTGTAAAGGGTGTCATAAGTCGGCGCAACGGAAATATCCGCAGTATTCCCGGAAGTACTCCATAAATAAGTATCTCCTCCGGAAGCGGACAGGATTATGGTTTCCCCTTCGCAAATGGCAGTATCGTTTGTCAGGTCAATGACCGGCAAGGGATTAACGCTGATGACAAGTTCTGCGGTATCTGCGTCCTCCCCATCAGAAACTTTATATATAATGGTGTCGTTTCCATTAAAACCGGCATCAGGAGTATATTCGATGCTGTCATTGTTTAATACGGCGGCCGTACCGTTCAACGGCATGAAGAGGATCGCGGTGGTTAAGGGATCCATATCGCCATCCGAGTCGTTGGCCAGCACATCCGCAATAATGGTCTCCGATTCACATATTTCAACCGCATCATCCAACGCCACAGGAATTTCATTGGCCGGCAACAATTCGGAATTCAAGATAATGGATGATTCCCAGACATTGGAGTAAATGACAAGGGTATCTTTGAAGGTTCCCATATAATTCATATCCAGTATCACATCCACCAGGACTGAATCACCTTCAGCAACGTTCATCGAAAGCATGTCATAATCATAAGGAGCTGAAAATCCACCCATGCTGTCGATGGTTAGTTCATCATTTCCCGTATTATATAGATAGAAAGACAAGGTATCGTAATCCGGGGCTTCAACTTGCGTTCCAAAGTCAATAGAATCCATCCGGATGTCCGGTTTACCTTCATGCAGTTTTTCAAGACTTATATTATCGAGAATTGCCGTTCCACCTTCAATATGAAACATCAAAGCATCCCAGAGTTTAATATTTGATTTGTCAGCAGCACTGGTATCAATACCCAGTTCTGTTTCATCCACCATGGCATTCCATTTATTCGTTCCCAGCGCTTTGGCTCTCACAGCTACTTTCCCGGCGTTATTGTCCAACCCGTAAATAAGCATTTCAACCCTGTTCCAGTCATAATTCGTGGTAAAGGCTTGATCTATTGCGGTCCCGTCAATAAGCTCCATCTTATCAGCAGCATGCCCTTGCGTTCGAAGTTTAAAAGCCAGTTCACCAGCATCACTCCTTGTTACATACCCATCATCGTTCGCGTCAGGTCCAAAGGCCATATAAACGCCCCAATGGTTTTCCTTAATGTCATACGACAGGCGATACATGGACTGCATGTCATCAAACGAAAAGCCATAAGCACCGGATCCGTCCAGCATAATGCTGGCATCTGCACCATACCCGGAGCCAACCTGATCATAATACAGGGATTGTGTTCCGTCATATCCATCCGATGCGGTCACCTTTATGTCAGTCGCCGAAACGTATTGCTGCGTTACCCAGCCTTCCTGTCCCCCCAAATCGCCGAGCGACAGGTTGTTGAAATCAAAATAGATGGCTGTACCGGTGGACACCGGCATGATATTTGACCACTCGCTGGTATCTGCCGGTGTGACAGCGCGTACCCGGTAATAATAAGTGTTTCCCGGAGATAAGCCGGTCACTTCATAAGAAGCATTACCAGGAACAACCAGTTGATCATACCCGGCAATTTTCAGGGTAAATAAACTGTCCCCAGCCACATCAAGGATATAACCGTTGGCATCAGGGATAGAATCCCACCGGGCAGCAAAGCTTGAAGCCGTGATGTTTATAGCGGAATCCGCAAATGGAATAATGACTGCCCCGGACTTGTTCCAGTTGGTATCTGTCATGCTCTTGAGCGCTCCGCTTAATCCGTTCGGGGTATGATCGGGGAGCGAATCCCCTTTCACCTTGTTGAAATCATAATATGCCACCAAACCGCTTTCAATGCCGGTCAATTCTTTATGCATGGTGGAATTGATTTCCGACCGGGATCTTACTTCATCCCAAATCCTGACTTCATCGATTAAGCCGTTGAAATACCTGCTGCTGTAGTCCACCCCAATCCCCAGATCATTGTCGTTTACACTGGTATTGAGGGGTGTACCGCTGATTAGGCTTACTTCATCCCCGTTTATATAAAGTTTCCTGGTACCATTGTCGTTTACTCCCGCTAAATGGTACCATTTTCCCGAATCCAGGATTTCTGCTGATGTTAGTTTTCCATCAAACATAATTCCACGGTACGGCGGATCTGCATGCAACTTCATATGGTAACCATTCGCTCCGGCATTCTGGAATTTGGAAAGGATACCCCCCAAATAAGTGAATGAATTCACCTTAACCCATGCCTCGAGGGTATAATTGTTGGTCAGATCCAATGCATTGTCATCCGCGACATTCACATACTGGTTATTCTGGTCATCAAAGGCCAGGGCATTGCCAGGAATTATAAAAGGTTCAATTTCTCCGGAAAGCATGACTGAGTCGCTGTTGGCTTGAGTATGGATGATCAATTTATCTTCATAAATGCCGGGATTGCTGTTCAGGTCAAAATATACCTTTAATAATGCCGAGTCCTGTGCCAAAACATAAGGCGTGTCCAGCATGAAATCAAACGGACTGGTTAACATCGAAGTGCCCTGGATAAACAGGGTATCATCTCCTGAATTATAGATATAGTAGCTCAAGGAATCCTTGTCCGCTACTGGCGGCTGTGCCGGAAACTGTATGGTATCTTCAACCATTACAAGGTTGGGCAGCAATGACACCTTGAGCATTACTGTATAGGAGGTATCATTGAATGGACAAAAACCGGAAATGATGCTCCTGTATTTTCTTCCATCATAACTGGCCGGAACATTCGCAATGTCCAGCAGGGAATCATTCTGACCCGCGATAGGGTTCCAGGTCAATCCTCCGTCCAGGCTCTCCTCCCACTGATATTCAAGGCTGTCACCATTTGCGATTACGATCAGTTCAACATCATCCCCTTCTGCCACAGTGGAATCACCGGAAATATATATAAAATCAGGATTTTCGAATGCCAGGTTCTGGAACTCGTACACCCCTTGATCAATGGTTCCGGCATAAACACGGGGATTTTCATTCAGATCGGCCGTTGGGATGCCCATACCCGCGGTGTCTGCCACACCTGCATTCAAGGAAGGCGAACATTCGGTGAGGTTAAAAACATCGTTTAAAGTATCCGAAAACATCGGATTCATGGCAATGTTATCAGATACTATGCCGGTAAAAGCCTTGCCTCCGGTAATTCCGCTGGTATCCTGCTGGAGGTTATTGTAAGTAAAATCACCAGGAATATTCGCATCGAGGTGAATTTGATTCCAGGAACCATTGATGTGATTATAATGCAAGATGTTGTTTTTCACATCAACATCAGAAGAATTCATGGCGATGCCTCCTCCCCGGTTCTCCGCTTCGTTCATGACAAGGCTATTGTTGATAACATTCAGCTGTCCGGTATTGCTTTGGAAAGCCATGCCACCCCCGGTATAAGCTTTATTGTGATGCACCAGGTTTTGAATAATGTGCAGGGTGGTATCAGTCTGGGTAATATAAATCCCACCGCCACTGGTACTTGCCGTATTGTAAGCAATGGTATTGTTGATGATTTCAGCTGTTTTCATGTTGGTCAAATACAAACCACCTGCACTTGAACTGCTTTCATTATAACGGATGGTGTTTTTAACAAACACAGAATCAAAGGCATTTAAGTACACTCCTCCACCGCTGGAATTTGAATAATTGTATTCAACAATATTGTTTTCAACATATCCGTTTGAGTGTAAATAGAGACCGGCTCCTATTCCGCCGGATTTGTTATCCCTGATAATATTGTTGATGATGGCCGGACTTGAATTGACCAAAGCCAAAATGCCGCCGCCATGCCTGGTTACCCCCCCTGAGGCCACATTGCCTTCGATGAGGTTGCCATCAATAAGGGGACTGCTCGAATTGATGTATATTCCTGCTCCAGCCTGATCATTGGTTTTGTTATGTAAAATTTCATTGCCTGTCACCTTAACGGTAGAATTATCCCATATTTTGAGTCCCCTGACATTATTGGATATGCGGGAGTTGGATACTATGCCATTGGTTAATGTATTGGCATCAATGGCTGCACGCTTGCTGTATTCAATAATGGCATAATCAATCCTGGATGTGTCATTTGAACCGGCCACATCAATAAATTTAATGCCTGCCCAGCCGGTATGAGAATGGGTGCCATAACCAGTTGTATCTTTCACAGTAAATACAATGGAATCTGAAGGCATCCCCTGAGCCAGAATGGTACCATATATGTTGAATTCCGTGGAATCCTGCATTTCAACATAAATACCCGGATCGATGGTTAAGGCCACACCATCAAAAACCGTTACATGTCCGGTTACCTTGACGGTATCGGTATTCCACAAGGTGTCCTGATTTATGGAAGCATTGGTATAATAGCTAATGGCCGTATGCGCTGTTGCTGAAGCAGTACTGTCCGAATTCAAATTATTGCCATAGGAGGCAAGCCGGTAATAGTAACGAGTGGCAGGTGCCACACTGGTATCCATATAAGCGGTCACATCAGCAAATACCGAATCAATGGCGACCACTGAATTTGAATCGGCCGTCGAACGCAATATCACAAACCCTTCTTCATCCATAGAATTATCCATCCAGGAAAGGGCTATCCTGTCCTTGAAAATGGTTTTGGCTGTCAGGCCAGCAGGCGGTTTGGGTGCAGAATACTGGAATTCGTATGCGCCCATGTCAAGGGTATCATTCGAAAAACGAGCCAGGCTGGCTAAGTCTTTATGGGTACCTAGACTGTCTGATGTAAAGTCCGGCTTACCAGCATCAATCATTAAGGAGGTGTCCATCAGACTCAAATCCAGTCCAAGTTCTGTCGTATCTTTGAAACCAGGGAAGGCATCAAGATTTGCCGTACCTGCTCCGGTGTATGACTGTATATTCGAATAATCAATATTCACAACACCACCATTGGATTCTGTCACCGGATCAAATCCATACCCCCATGCAATGGAGTTTTTAACATGAATTTCGGAGGGATTAGTGACTTGGCCTCTATCAGCAAAAAATAACGTGGGCATGTTATCGGCTTTCGAGTAAACAGTATTGTTATAAAAGTTAATCACGGGAGAACTGACAGAAAACAGATCGTTGAATGTTTGGATGGAAGATGTTTCCCCGTAATAGTCAGCCGGGTAAAAGACCAGGTTGTTCACCATATTTGCTGTACCGGAAAGATTACGCATAACAGTTACCGGTTCATGGAATTCATTAGCATATACATTGACTGTTGCCCTGTTTTCGAAATTTAATTTTATTAAATCTTCTTTTACGAACAGGTTATCCTGAATCCATATCGTATCATTGGCCGCACCTGTAATTTCAATGGAAGAACTTCCTGAATTTCCATTGGAATTAAATATATTGGAAGATATGATGGTTTCGGAAGAATCTATTTTAATCGGAATGACAGATGAGCCTGAACGATTGAAAGTAGAGTGAGTGATGACAGACTTATCCGAATTCATCGCCCCTGCTCCGATTCCGGACATCCCCATATTGATTATAACACTATCAATGAATGCCATTGAATTGTTTAGTTTTAAGGTTCTGTTCAATCCTTTCAGCAAAGTATTTTTAACTGTGATGGCTACATTGTTCAATTGAAGGGCATCGACTGTATCGGGGCTTGATAAGTTGCCGGTGGAAATGACCGCATGTTCAATTATCGATGCATCATCCGCATCATTTTCAAAAATCATTCCTCCCCATACCCTGTCGCTATACGGAATTATTTTCGCTGAATCACCAGGTAGCCCGTTAATATCGAGCCGGCCATTAATGATGATGGGTATCAGCACCGTATCATTATCAAACACCCTGATTTCAGCTCCCGGATCGATTTCAACCGCTGCTCCGTTGTCGATCCACAAACTGTCGGTCACGACAATGGTATCGGTAATGCTGGTATTGGAAGCAATATGTCCGGAAAGGGTGGAAAAAGCATCATATTCATAGGCCCCAATATCAGGGGGGACACCCCTGGCCAAATTGTCAAAATCCACCCCGATGCCGAGGTTTTCTCCGCCTGCATTGGCAAAGACATTGTATTTCTGCGGTTTGAGGTTATCTTTTGAGGTAAAAAGCGGACTGGCATGATGGGAATTCAGATCCTGTTCCGTATAATCCCTTAAGCCATAAACGGTATAAAAAGTAGTGTCTTCTGAATAACCTATAACATTGATCGACTGATGGGCAGAATAATACTGGTTGTGATCAATGTGAATAAACGGAAATACAGGTGAACCTTGATAGTAAGAATAAATGGCATAGCCTGTCGAACTCGGGGTTGATCCGCTCTTATGTCCGAGACCGGCATGCAGAATATTGTTCCGGATATCAAACACAGAATCCAGGTAAGTCTCCAGGTATAAAGCCACTGCGGCGGAATTAAACTGACTGAAACCATTTGCCGTATCCCTGGAAAGAAAAACGCTGTTGTGATATACATCGATATTCATATCATTGGATGCTGCCCCGTAATCAACAAGCGCAATACCGGTGGCATCGTAACCTGCCCCGCTTCCACCCGGGGCTGCAATGTGTGACACCACATTGTTGGTTAATGTTAAATCAATGGAATCACTGAATTCAATTCGTATTCCGGTAGCTCCGTTACCTGTGTTTCCGGCAGCCACAATGATATCCCTGATTCGGTTATGGCTGATGGTTGCCTGTTCTACGTCAGCAATTTTCATTCCTATGGCATCCTGAACAATGTCACCCGTATCGGTAATGTTATAGATTTCATTTCCGGTAATAAGCATGCTGTCCTGATAATAGGCTTTGATTCCGGTGTGTTTTACCGTTGAATCCGGATTATGACCAATTTCATTATCCATGATGCTATTATTAAAACCTAAGCTTGAAGTATTTATTCCCTCCAGGTAAATGCCTTCCTTCACCCTTCGAATCAGGTTGTTTTCTATGGTGGAATGATTCACATTGACTGCAGTGGAAAACTCATAAGAAAAAAAGATCCCCCGGTTAGAACTTTCATAAGCATTGGAATAACCGGTAATAATGGTATTCTTGACGGTGATGCTATCCATGTCCACGTACAAAGGTTTAAAATACAATAACTTTGCTTCCGAAAATTCACCTCCGGAAAAAGTAAATTCCAGGTTGCGGCTGTCCGTTCCATTATTGGACCCGTCTATGGTCAGGTAAGAAACATCGGTAAATTTCAGTCCATAGCCATCAAAGCCTTTTGTCTGCATATGAACCACCGGATTGGCACCTGCGGCAGGTTTGATCAAAACAGGATTTTCGGCACTGATGCCATCAATCCCATTCACTTCAACCGCTTTTTCATCGTAAAAAGCATCGGTCAGTTCCATGGTCACAGGACCTATAATACCGCAACCGGTGAGGGCCTCCAGGGCATCCTGCAGGGTTTCATAATCCTGACCGGCACCTACATAGAACGTTCCGGAGATGGGAGAAGAAGAAAACTCAACCGCTCCTATGTCCGGCATGGTATCCCTGGCCACTCCATGATAATCATAGGGCACAATGGTATCCAGATCAAGCCCTCCGTCATTAAGGATGCAATTGGCCGGAACAAGATTGACGCTATCCGTAAACCGGGGATTTGAATTAAACGAGTAAGTATCCAGAAAGTAATTATTCTGCCAATCGATAAAGGTAACACCCGAGCCGGAATGACTGGCCACGGTATCTGTTGAATAAAGATTATTGTTGTCAGAATTTTGCAAATCCCCCGAGGAAGAAACAGATATGGCATAGCCACCACCAATGTTGGAAAAGATGTTATTATAGACATCAAACATGTTTCCCGCTTCTACATTCAGGGCGGCCGATTCCTCATTTTCATTATAGATGGCTACGGTATTGTGGTAAAGGTGGTTGTAATCATTCGACCACTGAAACCAGATTCCATGATTGGCACTGACCATGTCATCTCCAATAGAAATAATGTTGTTATAAAAACGGTTGGGAGAATTGGCATCGTTGTTGGCATATTTAACATAAATACCATGTCCTTTTTCAATGGTAATGATGTTGTTGTAAATCTCCGATTTGTTAATCACATTGCTCAGATGAATTCCACTTATGGTAGAAGGAGCGATTCCGGGAACCCGGTTGATTTTATTATGGTGAATCGATATTTTTTGCGAATATCCAACACCAATGCCTCTGCTTCTTGTGTTCACAATGTGGTTATGACGAATAATGGTGTTTAACTCAGGATTTCCTGGTTCACCCCCAATATGAACACCATTTTTACCCTGATGAAAATAATTGTTCTCGATAATGACATTATGGTCGGCGCCCTCAGTGGACTTCAACAGGGAACCATTATTTAGAACCCCTGCAAAATGGTTGTTGGAAAATTTCAGGTAATTCGCCCCACTGTAAAACTCAATGCCATTGGTATAAGTACTTCCTGTAGGTTGGATCGTGATTCCCTGAAAGGTCAGGTAATCTGTTCCGTCAATAAGCATTACATAATTCGAATCTGCATTCGGTGCATAGGTAATCACCACATCGGTGCTGTCGCCGGTTTCTGATTGAAAAGTGATGCGGCTATCCACATCAGCGCCGAGAATTTCAGGAATGATCACCTGCTCGTTATAAGTACCTGTTCGAATGTTGAAAGTCACCGGTCCGTTTACCGCCCCATTCTTTAAATAATTCACCGCCTCGGTGATGGTGTTGAAATCCGGGGTAGTACCGCCGATGGTATAGGTACCGCTGACTTCGTAGCTTTTCACACAGCGGACTGATTTGGCTGCTGTCTTCACAATTCCTAAACGATATGCCCTCGAATCAGCGCCGGAAAATCTGCGCATAATTGCATTTGCACCGGAACTTTCTGTTGCTGTCCAATAATACCCATCAGATCCATTATCCTGGAAAGCACTTCCGGTATATCTTCCTTTCAATACCGCTTCAAATCCTGAAATACCCCCAGATTTAAGCTTCGTTCCCTGATTGCTGCCTCTCCAGGAATTATCAGCCGTATCTGAAGGACTCATTCCCAGGTATGCTTCAAGTCGCTGCCACTCATTGTCTGTCGGAATATGCCACCCATCGGGACAAACCCCCTGGGTGGTCCCCTGCAGTCCGTTTTCCGTGGCATTGTATTGCATCGCTTCATCCCAGGTATATAAGCTTCCATCAAAATAATACAGGGTAGAATCATTGTTGTAGGCATACATTTCGGTTGTATCATTGTCCGTTTGCCCTTTGGACGTGCTAACCACTTTGCCGTAAAGCAGGTTTTCCCGCATCCACCATTGATCACCAATTTTGATGACTTCATAATGGTTGCCGTCCCTTTTATCCGTGATGGTATCAATCAGCCAGCCTTCTTCCGTGGACAATTCATAAGCACCAATAGTAGGATTGGCAGCACTCCTGGAAGAATCCCTGATGTCGTTATCAATGCTAATGCCATAATCCACCGCAGTGACCGGCACACCTTTGGCAAAAGCCGGGGTGCCTGGTTCAGGGAATAAATCCGAAGACTGGAACAATGGATTGCCATATATGGATAAACTGTCAGCTATACTGTCTGCATAAGGTTCATTTTTCCAGCCAGCAAGTGTACCGTAATCGGTGCCCTCATAATAACCTGCGGAAGCGCCATTCGGCGTGTAAAACAAGTTATAATCCGATTCCTGTATTTTCGGAGGGCCATCGAGGTAGATAGCCCGGTTGGCAGAAGAATTTCCGGATATATAAAAAATGTTATTAAGGATCTGCACCCCGCTTCTGGTAGATGAAGCAAAGGCTATTCCTGTATTTCTCACCTTGATAGAGTTATAAATAAGTTGCGTGGAATCAGCAGTCGCATTTTTAAAATAAAAAGCAGTACTGGAAGTGGCATCACTATTTATTACATTGTTATAAATCCAATGAAAGCGGTTATAAGCATTCAAATAAACCGCCAGTTCATTATCCATAAATATGTTGCTGTATATATCATGGTACGTGTTATTGGGTCCCATATGAATGGCCGTATCCAACCCCTGAAACCGGTTTTCATAAATGGCTATATAGGAATTTGTATTGCTGGTTCCTGCACCGGCAGACATGATGGCTTTGTGGCCAGTCGGACTGGTTTTAAAAGTATTCTGGTAAACTGATATGTCCTGAAGCTGATATCCGGTATTTCCATAAAGCGCAATGGCCGGATAATTAAAATCATCTGTGTTCCAGCTTTCAAATGTATTATGATGAATATCAATATATTGAGAAGTGGAATAACTGGGATCAATCCGGATAGCAGATTTCTTTTGGTTTTTAAAAGTAAAACCGGATAAACTGACATAACTGCTTGTATCCAGCATGAAAGCAAAATTCAAAGTAGAATCTCCATCAATAATGACATGTCCTGATGTTGTATCCGGGAAGAATGAGGCGCTGGTGTCTCCGATAAATACGATGCGGTTACCAAAGGTACCCACCGAATCAATTACAATCTCCTCCTGATAGACACCTGGCCTTACATACACCGTATCCCCAGCTCCTACACTGGAAGCGGCGTGATCAATGGTTCTCCAGGCCATGATTGGAACATAATCGGTTCCGTTGTTGGCATCATTGCCTTCGGAGCTGACATAATATATTCCTGCAAGGGAATCGGAAAGCACAGTAAAAAACAAAAGGACAGGAAAAGCAAAAAAATAATTTAACTTCTTGCATATAAGATTCTTATGTTCCATAATTCATTTAAATTTTTTTAAAAAAAAAGATGATGGATGTTTCTAAATGGATTACATTTGCTTTAGGAATTCAAATAAGTTTATGATTTACAGATTATTATATATTAATATGTTTTTATATGATTTCCATAAACATACGGAGTTTATTTCAATATTATCTCCCCTAACTAAGATTGGTTACAAAACATTTGGTCAGGAATCACAGCCAAAAAGGTAAGCTAAGAAATCTAATTTAAATTTAATTTAGAGAAGAATATTTTAGGTGTTTTATAAAGCGGTTATTCGGCATATTGATTTTCGCAAACAAATGCCGGTTTATCTTGTTTAATTTTCTATATTAATAGTGGCACAAAGAAAACTAACAAGTTATTCTAAAGTGGTTTTAAGAAGGCGTCAAGAACAAGGCATGCGAGCCTTAAGTATCAGGAGTTTACTATTCGTAAATGACTGGTGTTTAAGGTGAGCATAACGCAGTTATTGACGTTTTCATAGAACCACTAAATAAAAAAAATAAGAACCTATGGCTATTAAAGAAGTTTGGATAGAGGATGGCTGCATGACCACCGGTTTTTGCCAGAAAACTTGTCCTGAAGTATTTGTCGTTGAGCAGGAAGCCTATGTTATTGACAATGCAAAGATTGAAGATTTCGAAGAAGAAATCAAAGAAGCGGCAGCCAATTGTCCGGCAGAAGTCATAAAATACAGATAATTGAAATTGCCGGTAAACTGACAGATGTCAAAACCAGATGACAATTTATGGCTGCTTATACCGACCTGATTGACCCGTTTTATAAACATTCAGGGATAATCTTATACAGGCGACTATTATTCACCTCTAAAATCTCAAATTATGTTTTTATCAATACAATGAAAACCATAGATTTGAGTTTATTGTATGGGTGAATCATACTATATTTGCGACAAATTATCAAGCATGTTTTCATTATTTTTAAAAGAAATAAAAGGTTTTTTTAATTCGATTACCGGTTACATTGTCATCATTGTTTTTTTGGTCATAAACGGGGTAATCATGTGGGTTTTTCCCGGGGAGCTGAATGTCCTGGACAGCGGCTATGCCTCCATGGATACGCTTTTTACCATCGCACCCTGGGTATTTCTTTTTCTGGTGCCGGCTGTCACCATGAAAACCTTTGCTGACGAGAAAAAATCCGGAACCATCGAATTATTGATTACAAGGCCACTCACCGATTTACAGATCATTTTATCCAAATACCTGGCCAGCATTGTATTGATTCTTCTTGCTTTAATTCCGACACTGGTTTACTATGTAACCATATATTACCTGGGAAATCCTGTTGGCAATATTGATGCAGGAGGAACATGGGGGTCTTATACAGGCTTGTTTTTCCTGGGCGCTGTGTATTCTGCCATAGGTGTCTTTTCTTCTTCCCTGACAAACAATCAGGTCATTTCATTTATCCTGGCCATTGCCATATGCTTTTTTTTATATGCCGGTTTCGAGTCCATAAGCATGATGAATATTAACAATCAATTTTCGAATTTCATCATAAAGCTTGGCATTAATGAACATTATCAATCCATAAGTCGCGGGGTCATTGATTCCCGTGATTTGATATATTTTCTGGGGGTCATTATATTATTCATCGTTTTAACGAAAACCAGTCTTCAAAGCAGGAAATGGTGACAATAAACAAGCTTTTAAAAGATAATGGTTGGAACCCTGAAAATATATACCGGAGAAATAAATGATAAGCTGATGACTGGTTTACAGCATCAAATAAAAGGTTCAACAAGGATGGAATCAGGTCTTTACTAAAATATAGATGAAACCTCCATGTCAAAACTTTTGACACACATGAGTATGATCAAAAAGGAGGTTCCATCTGACCTTATATAAAATAATTTTGCACATATGAATAAAATAGCAAACTAAACAAATATGACAAAAATCGCTGTTAAGCATCAACAAATCATCCGGTTAGTCATTACAATTATCATCATAGCTTTTGTTTATTATATATCCACCTTGGCGTTTTTCAGGCTCGACCTCACGTCAGAAAAAAAATTCACCTTATCCGAAGAAACCAAAGAAATTCTTCATGAGTTGGATAAAAAAATATTCATCAATGTTTACCTTACCGGCGATCTGCCTGTTAAGTTTTACCGCCTTGAAAAATCCACCAGGGAAATGCTGGATGAATTTCAGGCATATGCTGGCAGTCAAATCCAATTCAAATTCATTGATCCCTATGATCGCTCCGAAAAAGAATCCAGGGAAAGGATGTTTTCAAATTTATATGAAAAAGGCATAGACCCGGTAAATATCAATGAAAGGGATAACCAGGGAAAAACCACTCAAAAATTAATTTTTCCCGGCCTCATTGTGAACTATGCTGATAAAAGTCTGGCCGTTAATTTATTAAAAAATAATCCGGGTTTACAGGGCGAAGAAAACCTAAATAACTCCATTGAATCCCTTGAATATGAAATCATCAATGCCATTTATCAGATTACGCTCGATGAAAAACAAAAAATTGCCTTTATTGAAGGACATGGAGAGCTTGACCATTATCAGGTGGCAGATATAACCAGGGAACTGGCAAAGTTTTATCAGGTGGACAGGGTAACCATAAATGGCATCAATAATATTTTGAATCCGTATTCAGCCATCATCATTCCCAAGCCCAGCGAAACCTATAATGAAAAAGATAAATTTGTCATAGACCAATACCTGATGAACGGCGGCAAACTTTTCTGGCTGATTGACCCTGTGCAAGTCAGTCATGACAGTCTGGGCAGTAAAGGTCGCACCATGGCCTTTCCTTTCAGCATGAACCTGGAGGACCAGTTGTTTCATTATGGGGTAAGAATTAACCGGACATTGGTTCAGGATTATCAATGTGCCATTATTCCTGTGAATACTGCTTCAGCCGGACAAAAATCGAAATTTGCACCTGCTCCCTGGTATTATTTTCCCCTTCTTAATCCGGTTTCCAACCATCCCATCCTAAACAATTTAAACATGATAAAATCAGAATATGCCTGTGCTATTGACACCGTGGGCAATAATCCTCAATTAAAGAATGAGGTTTTGTTAACATCATCTGAGTTTAGCCGATTGATAAAAACACCTGACATGATAGAACTCATGGAAGTTTCTCAGCCCCTTTCCCGTCAGGCATTTCATGATTCCAAACAAATCATTTCGGTATTGCTGGAAGGCAAATTTACTTCTGTCTTTAAAAACCGGATGATAAAACGCTTCACTGACCATCCAGGAGAATTCAAAGAACAAAGTGAAAACACAAAAATGATAGTCGCCTCCGATGGGGATTTAATCCGAAATAATGTTCGCCGCAGACCACAAGGCATTAAGATTGAACCGCTTGGGTACGACAGGTACTCCAATCAGACCTTTGGGAATAAAGATTTTATCGTTAATGCCATTAACTATTTAACGGATAAATCAGGATTGATTAACCTGAGAACGACCAGCTTTACAATTCGTTTGCTGGATAAAGCAAAAATAAACAATAACCGGTTCAGGTACCAGGTCATCAATCTGATTATTCCCCTGATTATTATCATCTTGACCGGCTTAATGATTCATTTGTTAAGAAAAAGAAAATATAGCAGGCGTAAAATATAAGCATATCTTTGGTAATATATTAATTTTGGTTTTTTTACCGTTTATTAAATTAGTGGCTCCAAGATAGCGGCAATAACTGCATTATGCTCACCTTAAGCACCAGTCATTTACAATTAGTAAACTCCTGGCACTTTAGACTTGCATGCCTTGTTATTAACCTCTTCTTGAAACCACTTTAAAATAGTTTGTTAGTTTTCTTAAATTAAAAAAAGCGCTTGAGAAAAACAATCATTTATATATTGGTCATCATTATCCTTGGCGGCATAACATTATACCTGGTTCATGAAAGAAATAAGATCTATAGTTTTGAAGCAGAGCGTGTTTTCAGAATCAATAATCCGGAAGAAATATCCCGAATCCGGATTCATCACAGGGACACGATTCACCTGGAAAAAACAAAAGCAGGATGGTTGATAAATGAGCTATACCCTGCCAATGAGCCAATGATAAAGAATGCCCTGGAAATATTAAGCAGCATGGAAATCCAATCTCAAATGCCTCCGGATAACCAGGCCATTCAAAATGATTTTAATCACCGGGCTGTGAATATATCATTATATAACAATAAAAACCTTGTTAAGGAATACCGATTGGCCGATGGCCGTCAATATAATTGTGATGCCCTGGCAAAACTTGCAGGAAAACAAGAAATCTTTGCCATCGCATCAGCGGGTCATACAGAAGTATTGGCAAACTTAATGCAGGTCAATTTAGATGACTGGTTGGATAAAACTTTAATCAACCTTTTACCCCATGAAATTGAGTCTGTTAAAATATATTATTCTGAAAACACGGAAAAATCATTCCGTTTACAAGTCAGCGAAAACAGGTTTCATTTACACAATGCTGATGAGAAAGATATATCCGCTCAAATAAATGTCAATGCCATAAAAAGGTACCTGGGCTATTTTCAGTTAATTTATTTTGAGAAGGCCATCATCCCTTCGCATCGTCAGATCGATTCATTGCAAACCCGGCAACCATTTATAAGAATATCCGTTACACCAAAAAATGAAACGCAGCAAGACTATGCATTGTATCGCATTGTCAGAAAACAAACCGAACCATTATCTTATGATTTAAACCATTGCTTCATCCTCAGGAGGGATTTACCGAAACTAACCAAAGCAAAATATGTTGAATTGGATCCCATTCTCAAACAGAAATCCTATTTTTTGACTGATATCCGGCAATATGATTAAAAACAAGAAGCATTTACACCAAAAATGAAACCTGTTTATAAAAACGCTGACCAATAAAATTGTCTTCTTCTAATTTTTTTAGTAATATTGAAGGTTCATTTATAATAGATTATTTAACTGATTATCAAAATATAAAAATAAAGAAAGAATGAAATTTGTAGTATCAAGCAACGAACTTTTAAACCATCTAATGGCAGTAAACAGGGTAATCAGCAGTAAAAATACCTTACCTATTCTCGATAATTTTCTGTTCAACCTGGAAGAGAATGAACTGACCATTACTGCATCCGATCTTGAATCCACCCTAATCACAAAAATGGAGCTGGAGAATACACAGGATTCAGGGAATGTAGCCATACCTGCCAAATTAATAATTGATACCCTGAAAGAGTTTCCGGAACAACCCCTGACGTTTGAAATAGATATAGAAACGCTTTCCATTTTGATTAATTCCAGTAATGGAAAATTCACGATAGTGGGACAGAGCGGAGAAGAGTTTCCGCAAATCCCTGATATTAAGCCAGACAGCAGTTCAAATATTCAGGTACCTACCGAGTTGTTGCACAATGGAATTAACAAAACCCTTTTTGCCACGGCTGACGATGAGATGAGGCCTATTATGAACGGAATATTTGTTGAATTATCAGAAGAAAACATCTCATTTGCAGCCTCAGACTCTCATAAACTGGTCAGATATCGCCGTTACGACGCCAAATCGGATGGGGACTCATCATTTATTTTACCCAAGAAACCGGCAGCCATTTTAAACAATATTTTACCCCGTGAGAAAGGCAATGTATTAATGGCATTTGATGATAAAAATGTATCCTTCTCACTTCCGAGCTATACACTGGTCTGCCGCCTGGTGGAAGGACAATACCCAAGTTATAATGCCGTCATTCCTGCCGACAATCCCAATAAGCTTACCATCGACCGGGTTGATCTTTTAACTTCAATCAAGCGTGTTGGTGTTTTTTCTAATCAGGCCAGCAACCTGATAAAATTGGATTTAACCGGCAATCAGCTGACGGTTTCGGCCCAGGATCTGGACTTTTCCATTTCGGCTTACGAGAGATTAAACTGCCAGTATGAGGGAGATGAAATGGAGATTGGTTTCAAATCCACATTCCTGGTTGAAATACTTTCAAATTTATCTTCACCGGATGTCGTGGTTGAATTGGCTGATGGAACAAGGGCCGGATTAATTCTTCCCACCGAAAAAGAAAATGAAGAAGAAGACGTGCTGATGCTGCTCATGCCCATGTCAGTCAGTGCCTGATAAATAATTTGAATGAAAGGCTTATATCTGCTTTATGGAATTAAACCTGAAGAATCCTTTAATTTTTTTTGATCTGGAAACCACAGGCACTGATGTGGTCAATGACAGGATCATTGAAATTGCCTATTTGAAAGTATATCCAAATGGCAATGAGGAATCCAAAACGCTGAGGATAAACCCTGAAATTCCCATTAAAAAGGAGGCCATTGAGGTACATGGTATCAAGGATGAAGACCTGAAAGATAGTCCGACCTTCGCTGAAGTGTCCAAAACAATTGCCAAAGACTTTGAAGGATGTGACTTTGCGGGATTCAACTCCAATAAATTTGATTTGCCGCTGTTGGCTGAAGAATTCCTTCGAACGGGGATAGATTTGGATTTAAAAAAAAGGAAATTTATCGATGTGCAGGTCATTTTTCACAAAATGGAACAGCGAACCCTGAAAGCAGCCTATAAGTTTTATTGTGATAAAGATCTGCATGATGCCCACAGTGCAGAAGCAGATACCAGGGCCACTTATGAAATCCTCAAATCCCAGCTGGATTATTACAAAAAGTTGAAAAACAATATTGAAGACTTGTCGGATTTTTCAGCGCATACCAGAAATGTTGATTTTGCCGGCCGGATTGTTTACAACAACAAAAAGGAAGAAGTCTTTAATTTTGGAAAATATAAAGGCAAAAGGGTAGTGGAGATATTGGAAAAAGATCCGGCTTATTATAGCTGGATGATGAATAATGATTTTCCGCTTTATACAAAGAAAATCCTGACCAATATCAAATTAAGAAGTTTTAACCAGTAGTGTTGTATGAAAATAATTTGCATCGGGCGAAACTATACAAAACATGCAGAAGAATTAAAAAGTGAAATCCCTGATGAGCCGGTCTATTTCATGAAGCCCTCGAGCTGCCTTGTCAATAATAACAAACCTTTCTTTTATCCTGATTTCTCGAAAGAAATCCATTACGAAACCGAGGTGGTTATCAAAATAAACCGGTTAGGAAAAAATATAAGCAAGCAATTTGCCAGTCGCTATTTTAACGAAATAGGCATAGGCATTGATTTCACGGCCAGAGATGTTCAAAAGGAACAGATAAAAAAGGGTCTTCCCTGGGAAAAAGCCAAAGCTTTTGATAATGCCGCTCCCCTGAGCCGGTTCGTTCATAAAGAAAATTTTCAGGACATCAATAACCTGTCTTTTCATTTAACCATCAATGATAAATTGGTGCAACAGGGCAACACCAAAGACATGATATTCAGCTTCGATGACATAATCGCTTATGTATCTCATTTTATGACACTTAAAATTGGCGACCTGATATTTACCGGTACGCCTGCCGGCGTTGGGCCTGTTCATATCAATGATCAGTTAAAAGCCTACATTGAGAATGAAAAATACCTGGATTTTTTCATCAAATAAAAGTACCTCCGGCATCCGAAAAGGGATGACAATAGGTTTATTATTTCTGCTCCTCCATTTGAATGGATTTGCCCAACTCGTTGATATCGACAGCCTCCAATATCCTGCCTATAATTTCGGATTTCATTTTGGAATTGAGCAAAATAAACTGACCCTTCAGGGTGCGGAAAATTCAGAACTGGTTCCTGCAAGCAAATTATCCGGACCGGGGTTTCATTGCGGCATGTTGTTTAATTACAGCTTTAGTCCCAAACTGGCCATTCAGGTTATTCCCAATTATGTCGTCGGACATCAATTTATTTCCTTTACCGGCATTGATTCATTGTTTCTTAAAACAAAAAAATTAGACTATTTTCCCTTTCAATTCCCGGTTATGATGAAATACAATATATTGTCCGGATTAAAATCCAGGCCATACATAAATGCTGGTGTATATGCCAACTGGGATTTGTCGCGGAAAATAAAAAGAGATGATGCTGAAAAACCTATCTTGTTGCTTAACAAACTGGATTACGGGTTGTTATTCGGCTTTGGTATAGATCAAAAAATGTTTCAGCACACCATTTCTATTGAGATTAAGTATTTCAGCGGGTTCAACAATTTGTTGAACAAACGCTCGGATATTATAGAAGAAAGCGCTCAATTAAAAGCATATACCAGCAATTTGAGCAAAATAAGCGCTGAGACGCTGATGGTTACGATAAAACTGGAATAAGCAGTATATTTATTACCGCCTGGTGCATACGTATAAAACTGGCAATTAGAATAATTTGTTAGTTTTTTTATAGTCACTACATAAGGTCTTATATGATTTGGATAGAATTAAAATATGTCATACCTTTGAACCTCCACTTCAATAGTTTATTACTATGGAATATATTGAGATTATAATCAAACTGGTAATTAGCCTGAGCGTACTTAATGTTTGGCTTCTCAGAGCTAGGAGGCCAACTCAATGGCGAGGTGGGAATGCCGAATCTTTAAAAGATGAGTTTCAAGCTTACGGGCTATCCGAGGGAATGATGAAGGCTGTAGGCTCCATAAAAATTTTACTCTCCCTGCTGATCATTGCTTCAATATTCTACCAACCTTTAGAAAATATTGGTGCGATAGGAATGGCGATTATGATGGCCGGGGCAGTATTTATGCATATCAAGATCAAGGATGCACTCAAGCGTTCGCTTCCGGCTTTTATTTTTCTTTGTCTATCGCTCCTTGTATTTTTCATTTAAATTTAAATCCCAACACCCATTAGCGTTTTGGCTTCTCCTGAAAGAAGGCAAGGTTTAATACTTAATAGGCGCTTAGCCTAAAACTTTTACCAACATGTTGTTCAAATTCCTCAAAGGGCTTTTTTCCATTGGGAAAAACATAGTATCTTACGATACCATAACTCACGGATGAAAGCTTTTATTGACCGGTTGCATCGCTTGCATGAATTCAATAGTATAACCAGTCCGCTTGAGTGGAGTTCGAGTTTGGCCAATGGAAGCATTGGGATTTGATTTTTTGGGATCTGTTTCCTATACACATATCTTATTTTTATTTGGAGTGATTTTATACTTTACCATTATTACTATCCAGGCACAAGAGATGAAACCTCCATGATTAAG
>CAYFUP010000040.1:0-19624 GCA_964346235.1 uncultured Bacteroidales bacterium
ATTGGCACTTTCTGAACAGACACTCGTTCATTAAGATTCTTTCCTGACTTTATAGGCGGACTCTAATTGGAGGCACTAAGAAAACCACCAATTATTCTAAAGTGGTTTTAAGAAGGCGTCAAGAACAAGGCATGCGAGTCTTAAGTATCAGGAGTTTACTATTTGTAAATGACTGGTGCTTAAGGTGAGCCTAACGCAGTCATTGACGTTTTCTTAGAACAACTAATTAGAATGGCTAACTTCATGAGCTATAACATGCATATTACTCATTAAAGCAACGTTTTGAATTGGCATTAAAATGATTGAATAATGCCCAGAAATTCCTCCGCCTTAAGGGAAGCGCCACCAATAAGTCCGCCATCAACGTCCGGATTAGCAAATAATTCCTTTGCATTACTTGGCTTACAGCTCCCTCCGTATAAGATACTGGTTTCGTTAGCGATTTCCACATTATATTTTTTGGCAATTTCTTGTCTTATAAAACTGTGCATTTCCTGCGCCTGTTTAGGGGTGGCTGTCTTCCCGGTACCAATGGCCCACACCGGTTCATAGGCAATTACTATTTTAAGAAAGTCCTCGCCTGACAAATGGAAAAGACCATTTTCCAATTGATGCTTAACGATCTTAAAATGGTTATTTGCTTCCCGTTCTTTAAGGACTTCTCCGATACAAAATATGGGAGTAAGATCATTTTCAAGGGTTAAAGCCAGTTTTTTAGTAAGCACCGGCTCGTCTTCATGATAGTATGCTCTTCTTTCTGAGTGGCCTAAGATGGTATATTCCGCACCGGTTGATTTAATCATGTCTGCAGCTACCTCACCGGTGAATGCCCCTTTGGGTTCGGATGCGCTATTCTGGGCTGATACTGATATTTCGGTGCCTTCGATGACCCTCGCCAACTCAGTTAAATGGGTAAAGGGAGGGGCTAAAACGATTTTAACATCATTTGTATCACTTTCCTGAGAATGCTTTACTACTTGCTTCGCCAGCTCAATGCCTTCATTAAGGGTTGTATTCATTTTCCAGTTGCCTGCAACAATTTTTTGTCTCATTGTAAATAATATTTTGGTTTTTAAATAATTATGTATTTTAAAATGTTATTCGGGCTCGGATGCAAATATAATGGATATATACTTGTATGCAAATTTCTTTAAAACCTGCTTTCATATTTTTAAAGCTTTTTTAATAAATTTTGGCAGAACTTCAACTTTTTCAAAGGCTGTTTGTTAAATTGTTAATAGAAGATAAAGATACCTGAAAATGTTTAAATTATATTGTCAGGTATATCGGCACCATTGATGATAGTCCGCGGGATCCTGATGAAGTGGACGTACGTTATCTTGCAGATGCCATTAAATTGATAGAAAAGGGAAATAAACCTGAGCCTGCCGCAACGAAAGCGATTGGATGTACGATTAAAAGGTAGGGGTGGTCAATACCACTTTAGAATAATTTGTTAGTTTTCTTAGTGCCTGTATATAGGATGAGTGGAACAATTATTGGGCGAAAAAGAAGTCGTTCAACTCGTAGATATCATTGGTATTATAAGGGGAGTTGAAATCAAAATAACTGTCAATGGCATTCAAGAGCTCTTCAAAGGAAATGTATCCATCCTGATCGGTATCCACTTGTTTGAATTTGTCCGGTATTTCGCCGGCATCCCCGGAGTATCTAGACCAGTTCAGGTTATCACGAAATTCATAAACTTCTTCCCGGTTTACAGCCATTTCATTGTTTAGCATGGCTATGAGTGTTCCTTCTTCAATGGTTTGCCCTTTTTCATCAACAAAAGCCCCAGGAGCCGTTCCGGGTTCTTCATCCTGATAATTGGGCACTCCATCATTATCATCATCAAGGGGACAACCTAAGGTATCTACCTGGACGCCAAAGGGGGTGCCCGGACATTCATCCCCGAAATCCAGCACATTGTCATAGTCCTCATCTGAGGCAAGTTCGGCAAATGCTTCAGCATCCAGTTCGGCAAAAAGCTTGTCCACTATAATGGTTTCTTCTTCTGACCATAAATCGTAATGGAAAGTGGCATATGAAAAAACATACTGATCCATGTCATTATTGAGCTCCAGTCCGTCGAGGTCATCAGCACCGGCAAAGTTGTATGAGACACCGAACCTCATCGTGGCCCTGTCAGATAAATAGTAATCCATTCCTATATCCACAGGAATAGTATAATTGGTGCCGTTTCCTGATTCATCGAATTCATCATCTTTCTTTAAAACAGAAATGGTTTCCCCTGGTTTGAGCGGAGCATCAGCGGACTTGGATCGAATGGTTTTATCTTCCCATATTTCATATTCTGTGCCATTTTTTCTGGTGTCATGCTGGTAATTATACATCACTCCCTGGATGCCTGTAGCAATAAAGGGTCTGACGCGTTTTTCCCCTTCGAAAAAATGCCCGAAACCATAATCTGCATTGATGCCAACCCCATAAACATTGGATTTAAAATTAAATATCGGTTGCGATGGAGCATCATAGAGCGCCTTGTTTTCTCCTGAAAGCGAACCAATATCCAGGTAAAAATTTAATTTCGAATAATGTTGTTTATCGAGGAACGTAGATATATTAACTTTTAAGGAAGGCTGACCGATTAGCATATTGGCGCCATCACTTTGAATATCCCCTATGAAAGACATCATGCCTCCGCCAATTCCGAGTACAGGCTTGTAAACCGGGTTTTCCACCTCCACCTCTTCCTGCAGGTATTGATCCCATATGCTTTCCTGGGAAAAAATGACACGAGGAAAGGTTATCACCATCAATAAAAAGATGATATGTAAAAATATCTTTTTCATTTTAGTTATTTAATGGCTCTAAGAAAACCTCAATAACTGCGTTATGCTCACCTTAAGCACCAGTCATTTATGACTAGTAAACTCCTGGCACTTATGACTCGCATGCTTTGTTTTTGACTCCTTCTTAGAACCATTTTAAAATAATTTGTTAGTTTTCTTATAGTCACTATTTATAGCGCCAACTGCCATTTATTTCGCTAATTGTTACCATTCAAAATTACGTAATTTATTTAAATATCTTACCGATACCATCTTTGATTGGCAATCATTAATGCTTCCTGTACCGTTATTCTTCTGCCACTGTTATAGGCTGCCACAAATGCGTCGTCTATTTCTGTGGTATTCCAGACATAAACCCGGTAATCTCTGGCATCTTTATATATGTTAAATGCTCCGATAGAATATTTTATCCAGCCTTCATGTTTTTCAGATTTTACCTCGTGCTTTAAATTATACCGGGAAAAATATTCTTCAATATCCACCGGCTTATGTCCGGCTGCCACCTGAACACGATAATAAACCCCTTCTTCAGGTTCGAGCATGGGGGTTGGTGCCCCTTCATCAGCAACCATAATATCGCCCTGGGTCTCAATAGTTTCAAATGTACTGCTTTCAGTAACATTCGCCTGGGCAATTTCTACAGCCGCATCATTGATTACCTGTTTATAATAATCCTGTTCCTGACTGGCCAGTTCAATTTCTTCTTGCTCTATAATATCAATGATCATGGTATTCCCGTTTTCCACATAAGAAAACTGACCATCAATAGAAATAATATCCGGGGCATCTTCTTCAGGCACCAGCCGGTAGCTGACTACAAAGTATGGATTCGGCGGTAAATTCATCCAAATGAACTTGGCTATCTGATCTTTGAAAGTAAATAACGGTTCTTTATTTTCATCGGAAACAGCCTGATAACCCTCAGGAATCTTTTCCTCTATCTTGGCAAATTTTTCTTTATCTTTTTTATAGACCAACAGGTTGACGATATATTCATTATTTTCTCCGGCTTTATAGGGTTTTTGCCTGATACAGGCCAGTTGGTCAACTTCTGAAGGGGAAGGAGTGAGGTATTCTTTGAATTCATTGATATCTATACTTTGTGCTACGTTTGGGGAGGGATTGATATGAACGGTCGTTGATTGAATGTCAACATGCTTTCTTTCATTGTTGGAAATATAAGAAAAGGTGCCGCCTAAATTAAAGTCACCCATCAATCGTTCATCAAATTCTACCTCATAAGAAATGGTCAAGGTGTTTTGCTCTTCCGGCAGTTTAAGCCAAATAAACTTAATTTTCTGATCTTCAAAAACAAAATCAGCATTAGCAGTCTCAATTCTTCTGGCTTTCAGTCCGTAAGGCACCTCTTGCTGAAACCTGGCAAATCCGGATATTTCACCGGTTTCAAGGGTAACTTCTACATTGTAAACATTTCCGGCATCTACTTCCTGCGGAGCATTAAGTTGCAGGGTTGGTTCCCCCTCAAATATGAAGTTGATGACTAAAAATATTAAATATTTACTAATGTAAACCAGACTTTTCATTCGCTTAAATTACAATTAAATGGTAAATTATCATGTAAATACAACTACAATAATATGAACTTTTTCTTTTTATTACCATGGAACCCTCATGTTTTATTGTCTTCGGCACGCTCGTAAACTCGGTTCATGCTCTTATTGTGAACTTCTGTGGATAAGGGTTTCATCCGTTTATAAATTTAATTCATTGCTTCAAAACGCTAAATATAATTAAATACAAACAATATTGCAAAATTATAAGAAGTTTTTAAATAATTGACTAATATACCGTTAATTATTTTTACTTAATGTTATTAAAAGTTTGGAGATAGTAAGTACCTGGAATAGAATGAGTTGATATAATTAACTGCTTCATCAGCCGTGTCAACCTGTTTGATTAAATCCAATTCTTCGGAAGATATATTGCTTTCCGTATTGAGCATGACTTCCCTAATCCATTCCAATAAGCCGTCCCAATAATTTTTGCCAACCAGTATGATGGGAAATTTACCGATTTTTTCGGTTTGAATGAGGGTGATGGCTTCAAACAATTCATCGAAAGTACCAAAACCGCCTGGTAAAACGATGAATCCCTGGCTGAACTTAATAAACATGACCTTTCTGACAAAGAAATGGTTAAAATTAATCAATTTATCCTGGTCGATATATTTATTGGCGGATTGCTCAAATGGCAATTCTATGTTGAGTCCGACTGATTTTCCTTTTCCTTTTTTTGCCCCTTTATTGGCTGCTTCCATGATACCGGGCCCTCCCCCTGTGATAATTCCGTAACCTGATTGTACCAGTTTGAATGCAATTTCCTCGGCCAAGGTATAATAGGAAGACTCCTGACTGGTTCTGGCTGAACCAAAGATGGAGACACACGGACCGATTCGGCTTAAAGCTTCATATCCTTCGACAAACTCCGACATTATCTTGAAAATGCTCCAGGAGTTTTCCGTTTTAATTTCATTCCAGTCTTTGTCTTTAAAGGCATGAATGATTTTTTCTTCGTCTTCTGTCATTTTTGTCATTTTTACAGGTTATTCTCATATCCTTCAAATAAAATAAATCATACGAAAACAACCTGCTTATTTGTTACAATATTGTGCAATAACATTTTTTATTCACAAAAAGTGCTTGTTCCTGAGCTTCTTTTTTTTAAGGGGATGATTTTAGAATTTCTTTCAGATAGCGGGCTGTATGACTCTTCTTTGATGGCAGAATTTCCTCCGGAGTCCCTGATGCGATAATCTTTCCTCCGTTTTTTCCTCCTTCAGGACCCATGTCAATGATGTGGTCAGCCACTTTTATTACTTCCATGTTATGTTCAATGATGATGACGGTATTGCCTTTATTCACCAGCTTATTCAACACATCAAGCAATATCCTGACATCTTCAAAATGCAGTCCTGTGGTGGGTTCATCCAAAATGAAAAGGGTATTCCCAGTGTCTTTTTTTGATAGTTCCGTGGCAAGCTTTACCCTTTGCGATTCTCCGCCAGAGAGCGTGGTGGAGGGTTGACCGAGGGTAATGTATCCAAGTCCCACACTTTGCAATGTTTTGATTTTTTGTTTGATTGAGGAAATGTTTTCAAAGAACTCCACGGCATAATTGATGGTCATATTAAGCACATCACTGATTGATTTCCCCTTGTATTTAATTTCCAGGGTTTCCCGGTTGTACCTTCTGCCATTGCATGAGTTGCATGTCACATAAACATCGGGTAAAAAGTTCATTTCAATGGTTCTGACACCTGCTCCTTTGCATGCCTCGCATCTTCCGCCCTTTACATTAAACGAGAACCTTCCTGCTTTATAGCCCCGTATCCTGGCTTCCGGTATTTGTTCAAACAGCTTTCTTATGTCTGAAAAGACCCCGGTATAGGTAGCAGGGTTAGACCTTGGGGTTCTGCCAAGCGGGGATTGATTGACCTCTATGACTTTGTCAATGTTTTCCACTCCGGCAACTTTACCGTAGGGAAGGGGATCTTTCAGCGAGTTATAAAATTTTTGGCTCAGAATGGGTTGTATCGTTTCATTAATCAGGGACGACTTGCCACTGCCTGATACTCCGGTCACGCAGATGAGTTTACCAAGCGGGATTTCAAGGGATACATTTTTGAGGTTATGTCCTTTCGCACCCTGAATGCTGATTGTACTTCCATTTCCTTTCCTTCGTGTGCCAGGTATTTTGATATGTTTTTTATCGTTCAGGTAATCTGCCGTTAAGGAAGTCGCTTTCAGTATATTTTCGGGAGGGCCTTTAGCGACTACTTCCCCGCCATGTCTCCCTGCACCGGGTCCCAAATCCAGAATATAATCGGCTGATAAAATGGTTTCCTTATCATGTTCTACGACCGCAACCGAATTTCCTGCATCCCGCAATTGTCTGAGTGAATTTATCAAACGGATATTATCTCGCTGATGCAATCCGATACTGGGTTCGTCGAGGATATAAAGCACGTTGACCAGTTTTGATCCAATTTGTGTGGCCAATCTGATGCGCTGACTTTCACCACCACTCAGGCTTTTTGCATTCCGGTCAAGGCATAAATAGTCCAAACCCACATCCAACAAAAATGTTAACCTGTCACGGATCTCTTTTAAAATATCTTTTGCAATGGTTTTCTGCTTATTATTGAGTTTCTCCTCAATATGTTCAAACCAATGTGCCAGCTCCCTGATATCCATGTTAGACAGCTCAGCAATGTTCTTGTCATGAATTCTGAAATGAAGGGATTCTTTTTTTAACCTGGCTCCATGGCATTCCGGACAAGTGATGGTTCTGATAAAACGGGAGGCCCATTTTTGCGCTGTCCTTGAAGTCTTTTCATGGTTATGTGTTTCAATATAATTGATAATCCCTTCGAAATTTAAAAAATAATTGGAAGAAACGCCCAAAGGGGTATTCCCCAGTTTAAAAGTTTCCTCTGAACCGAACAGGATGGTATTCAATGCCTGTTCCGGAATATTTTTAATGGATGTGTCAAAGGAGAATTTGTATTTTTTTGCGATGGCTTCTATCTGCCAAAATATCAGTGAGTTTTTATATTTTCCCAGGGGTTCTATGCCGCCCTTTTTAATGCTCAGACTGGGGTCAGGAATGATTTTGGATATATCTGCTTCATGCACAAATCCCATTCCATTGCATCTGGGACAGGCTCCCTGTGGGGAGTTGAAGGAAAAGGAATGAGGAGCGGGTTCATTGTAGGATAGGCCTGTGGATGGACACATAAGCTGTCTTGAATAATACTTTACTTCTTCAGAATCTTTATCCATGACCAGCACGATATCTTTGCCATGCTCCATGCCAGTCATGACAGAATCTTTTAAACGTTTTTCTTCTTTTTTGCTGACAGATAATTTATCCACCACCATTTCTATGTCATGGACTTTATAACGGTCGAGTTTCATTCCATGGGTTATTTCCTGCATTTTCCCGTCAACACGTATATGCAGGTATCCTTTTTTCCTGATTTGCTCAAATAATTCTTTGTAATGCCCTTTTCTTCCTTTTACAAGGGGGGCCAAAATAATGATTTTCCTGTCCTGATATTTTTTGTAAATTAAACTCACAATCTGTTCAGTGGTATATTTTACCATGGGTTCCCCGGTTTCATAAGAGAACGCTATGCCTGCCCTCGCATATAACAACCTTAAAAAGTCATAAACTTCGGTGATGGTTCCAACCGTGGATCTTGGATTCTTTGATGTCGATTTCTGTTCAATGGAAATCACCGGACTCAGACCGGTGATTTGATCAACATCCGGGCGTTCCATGTTTCCCAGAAATTGACGGGCATAGGCAGACAGGGTTTCCATGTATCTTCTTTGTCCCTCTGCATAAATGGTATCAAAGGCTAATGATGACTTCCCGCTTCCGCTTAAGCCGGTGATGACCACCAGCTGGTACCGGGGTATGTCGATATCAATATTCTTTAAGTTATGCACCCTCGCTCCCAGAATGCTGATGGTATGGGAGTTATCATGCATAGCGGACGGAAGTTCATCAGGTTGCTGTTGATGGGTTATTTTTTCTTTGGTTGCGACATGTTGTGCCTTGGATTCGTTTCGATAACTCAATATGTAATTTCCTCCTGTTGGTTTCCTTAGTTTTTAACTATTGTCAGCCTATCCTGGCTTAAAGTCGATGCATTATTCACTGTTCCATTCCTTTCCGGTTAATCAATCAATCATATAAAGATCCATTTTTTCAGTATTATGGTATGACGAATAAATTCATTGCTTGAAAATATATTCCCTCTGTCTTCATGCTATTTATCAGAATAAACCATTTGCCGGTTCTCATATTGGGGTATTTTAATGATATATGATTTTCGATATGGATTGTTTAGCTGGTTTGTCCTGATCCAGGGGTTATAGATTTTAAGCATTTTATAGCTTGTATGATATTGATTGGCAAAGCCGGCCATATCATTAATACTGGAATCCAAAACGATGGTTTTATAATGAAGGGGAGGGTATAAATCATCTTTTCTTACATAGAATCCATATTTCGTGGGATTCTCAAGAATTAATTTAATGGCAATGATTCGGTAAACATACCTGGATGTTTCTTCGTTCAGCGACAAATCAAAATAGTTATTGCTTTTTTGTTGCTCAACCTGTTGACTCATTCCGTTTCTCCCCCTGTTGTATGAAGCCGCCACCATCACCCAGTTACCGTATTCTTCGTATGACTTTAAAAAGTACTTGCAGGCAGCTTCTGTGGCTTTTTCAAGATGAAAACGCTCGTCCACCTGTTTATTCACTTCCAGTCCGTAATCCCTTGCCGTCCCTTTTAAAAATTGCCAGAAACCTTTAGCGTTGGCAAAAGAAACCGCATTGGTAAGTCCGCTTTCAGCGATGGCCAGGTATTTAAAGTCTTCCGGCACATTATGTTTTTCAAGGATTGGTTCGATGACCGGGAAATACCGGTGACTCCGCTTGATAAATAATAAAGTCTGGGATTGCCAGTAGGTATTGACCAGCAATTCCCTGTCCAGACTTTCTTTGACATCAAAATATTCTACAGGGACATTTTCTCCGGCAAAGGAAATGCTATCCGGTATGGTCAGAGAAAAGATGGAATATTTTTCTAAAAACTTTTTTTCATGACTTGTCTCATCTTCCTCCTGCTCAAGCGTGAAACTGAGAATTAATAAGAAAAGCAGTAAAAAGATGATGCTAACCAGAAAATAAAATTTCCCTTTCGTTATAACCACTGCGTTTTTTGATTTTTCCTTATTCATAATCCATACCTTCCGTTGATGCATGATAAGTCTGAAATTATACCCCAATCAAAAATGGTAAAAGATCATTTCTGGAAAGGCACTTTCAGTAATGTAATTTTTACTACATCGTGGGTCAAAGAAAACACCAATAACTGCCTTATGCTCAACTTAAGCACCAGTCATTTAAACTGATTTCCTGGCACTTAAGGGTTGTATGCCTTGTTCTTGTTGCTTTCTTAGTCCCACTTTAGAACAATTGTAAACTTTTTTTTATTGTAACTACATAAATGTTGCCAAAAAGAACCATAAAAAATAATTTGCAAAATTAGGTTATTTTCATTAAAACTGGTAGGTTATCCCGGAAAACATATACAGGGAGTATTGTTTGTATTGAAGACTTTCATTGGTGCTAAAGTCATTGAAATAATACCTTAATGAAGGTTGGAGATTAATGTAAAGATTTGATGCGAAGGGATAATCAATAATGACACCAATATTCCCGCTATAGTTAAATGAATTAAAACTTGATTCCTGATCAACCGTTATGCTTGATTGTCCTGTATTTAAAAATGACTGGTTATCAACAAGAAATTTGGTATTAATGCCACCGGACAGGTTTATATCGACTTTTTTTTGTATTATCTGGTATGTCAGA
The DNA here is from genome assembly GCA_964346235.1 of uncultured Bacteroidales bacterium. GTDB lineage: Bacteria > Bacteroidota > Bacteroidia > Bacteroidales > CAYFUP01 > CAYFUP01. The sequence continues at coordinate 10,226 of CAYFUP010000040.1, forward strand.
AGCAAAGGAATTTCTATAAAATGATAGTTTTCCCTGAAATTTTCTTTAAATACCCAAGGGTTTTCATCAGGGGCATTGATTAGGGCATATCCGGTCATATGATCCGGAGCCGGATCGGTTTTTGACATGGAGTTTATTAACTCCTGTGCATCATCATATTGGAAATCCGGTTGACCTTTGTTCTCAGTCTGTTCATCATTTGGCATACTGGGCACCGGGCCACCCGGATTACCATCAAATTTATCACTCCTGTCGCCTGAATACCATGGATTCATATTGTCTTTATTCAATTCGGATGAATTGGTTAATATCGCATTTCTTTCAATGGAAGACAGACCATTTGCCGGATATTCGGGGGAATCTTCAATGTATCCCTGGTTTATCCGGTGGTTTCTTATCATATGATGGTTCATATTGGTGTAGTATATGCCTGACTGGACAGAAAGCCTGGTATTTTGCTGGTAGGATAGTTTGATTCCGCCGGTCATCGCCATCAGGTCAGATTCAACAAGGGCATTGGTATAAGTATTTTGTACGGACATTTCTTTGGGACTTTTTGGTGTGTAAACCGGTGATATCATTCCGCTAATGCTCCATGGCTTGATGTCTTTCTGCCAATTTTCATGGGGGGGCAATTCATCATGCGCAATCAATTCATCCGTGGGGAGTTTTTTGATGTCAGCATGTATTTGCCTGTCATTTATGTCCCTTTCACCCATTTTTTCATTCTCAGCAGGTCTTATAGCAGATGCTTCAAGGAAAGCCAGTTTTCTTGCATCAGCGGTCTGATTGATGTCATTAAGATTTGTGTTATTATCGCTACTTGTTTTTCTTTCAGCCGTTAATTGTTTTTTTTCTGATGATAAGTTTTCAGTGGAACCGGCAATATTCATTCTGTTCATTTCCGGTGCAGCTCTTTTGCTTACCGACCGTGCTTTTTTGATATTACTGCTTTTTTGAGTGCGAATTTCTTCTGCCTGCTTTTTTGATGGTTTTTTGATATTTTTTTCTTTTTCAGAAACCGTATCATCCTTCTTGCCGGCTTGATTCTCTTCTTCTTCAGATGTATAGACTGATTGTTTGTCGTTTTCCATTAAATCGAACCGGTTCATTAAAACCAAAGATCCCCCTATCAGAGCAAAAAGTGCCAGGAGGGCAGCAATGCGATATAGGCGTGGAAGTTTATTTTTATTGTCATGCCTTAAATCCGATGCAATCTTTTTCCATGTGGTTTCCGGAGGATGTGCCTGCCAATCTTTAAGCTTTTCCCTGAAAAGATTATCCATATTTGAATCCAACTCCTTCATTTCCTTCTTGCTATATTTTTTTGCTCAGTGTCAAGCAGTGTTTTTATTTTTTCCTGTAAAATTGACCTTGCCCTGGAAAGATTTGATTTTGAAGTTCCTTCTGAGATATTCAGTTGCTGACTTATTTCTTTGTGCGAATATCCTTCAATAACATATAAGTTAAATACAATCCGGTATTGAGGGGATAATTCTTTTATCATCTTTAGCAATTCCTCTTCACCAATATGATCCAAAGCTTTTGTTTTCTCGATGAGTTCAGGAATTTCATGTATATCCTCATAGCTGGTTGTTAATCTTTTATTTCTAAATTTTTCTATGGCAATATTGATCATAATTTTTTTCATCCATGCTTCCAGGGAACTGTATTTGTTCAGCTGGCCGATGTGTTCGAATATTTTTATAAATCCCTCCTGCAATATGTCCTCCGCCTCCTGCTGGTCCCTGGTATATCTTAAACACAATCCATAAAGCTTGGCAGCAAACATGTTATATACTGTTTCCTGTGCTTTTGCTTTACCTGCAATGCAATCTTTAATTGTTTTATCTAGGTTAACCACTCAGCTAAAATAAGGCTTTATGTCCATCACCTTAAAATTAGCATATTTTTGTTAACATTAATAGTGTAATGATAGGATAATAATTTTTCAAAAAAGGTTGCGTGTTGGAACGCAACCTTTGATATATTTTGCCGTCTGTTAATTGAGCTTTTTTTAAATCATAATCTTGATTGTTTTATCAGAATACAAGATAAAAAAAGATGATCCATATCATTATGTTATAAAAAAGCCTCAAGAACAAGGCATGCGGGGTTTATGCGCCAGGAGTTTACAAGTCGCAGATGACTGGTGCTTAAGGCAAGCATAACGCAGTTATTGACGTTTTCTTAGAGTCACTATATAATAAAAATTAAAAAAAATTGGTTTATATTAGCCATAGCTTTCATCATGGTTCTTGTTTCATTCTTGAATTTATTAACGCTTTAAATGAGTTTTAAATGAACATACAGATTATTTCTTTATTAATGGCGCTATTATGTATTACAGAACTTAACGCTTTCCCCTGGGATAATGATGAAGAGGAGCAATTTGAATCCATCCCTGAAGCAATCAATGATTTTGGAATTGATTTATTCAAAAAGCTGAATACTAATTCTTCGGAAGAGAATATAGTAATATCTCCCTTAAGCATTTCTACTGCTTTGACGGTGGTTCAGAATGGCGCAGAAGGAGAAACCAAATCGGCCATGAAGAATGCTTTAAATCTGACTGATTTTGGTGACGGTCAAATTAATAATCATTACAGAGAGAATATAACAAAGCTTAATAAAAATGATAAGGGAATCCAAACAAACCTAATGAATTCGCTTTGGTATAGTAATAATTTTGAATTGAACAGGGATTTTCTCAAAAAAAATCAAATTTATTTCAATGCCAGAATCAGTCATCTGGACTTTTCCGGTCCCGGTGCCGCTCAAAGGATTAATAACTGGGTGGAAGAAAACACAAACGGCAGGATAAAAAACATGGTTCCCCGGATTTCGCCGGGAGCAATGCTTTATGTATTGAATGCCATTTATTTTAATGGCAAATGGCAGATACCTTTTGATAAAAACTTAACAGAAAAAATGACTTTTTATGGGGTTGACAATGAGCACGAGGTACCGTTTATGCAGGTGACAGACCATTATAAGTTTTATAAAGATGCGGATTGTCAGGTTTTATCATTGCCGTATGGTACTGGCAATTATAGTATGGTCATTATGCTGCCAAATCATTCCGGTAATATAAACGATTTTATATCAGGTTTTTCTATACAAAGCTGGAAGGATATCAATAATAAAATGGAAGATCAGAAAGTAGAAGTTCATTTACCAAAATTCACTTATTCTTACGGGAAAGAATTAAATAATATTTTAAAAGATATGGGCATGGAAGTTGCCTTCGATGACAGAAAAGCTGATTTTTCAGGCATAAGCCTCAATGATAAAATTTATGTATCCAATGTGATTCATAAGGCATTTGTAGAAGTGAATGAAGAGGGGACGGAGGCGGCTGCGGCAACAAGCATTGAATTTAAATCGGTGGCAGCTACAGACGAGCAAACAGAAACATTTCATGCAAACAGGCCTTTCGTTTACTTTATTTATGATAAAGAAAGCAATGTAATACACTTCATGGGTAAAGTGGTTAGTCCCGGGCATTAAATAGTGGTTCTAAGAAAACGTCAATAACTGCGTTATGCTTGCCTTAAGCACCAGTCATCTGCGACTTGTAAACTCCTGATGCTTAAGCCTTGCATGCCTTGTTCTTGACGCCTTCTTAAAACCACTTTAAAATAATTTGTTGGTTTTCTTAGTGCCTCTAAATAGGAGGTCATAAAGCCCTGGCACTTGAAAAAAACTTAGAAAAATTTAAAACTTCCCTGAGAATTGTTTATTTTTGCATGCACAAAACATGGTGGATGTAGCTCAGTTGGTTAGAGCACTGGATTGTGGTTCCAGGGGTCGTCGGTTCGAGTCCGATCTTCCACCCGAAAATTTTTTAAATCCATTTCAAGTCGAAGTTCTGCGAAGCCAAATATTTTGATAAAGAGAATTGGTCTCCGTCGGATTTACAAGTTCATTTGCCTCCGGCGAATTCGTAAACTCATTTCAGATCATTTTCTAAGTGGTAGCTGACGAAGGGATCAAATGATTTCCTTGTGTTGATGTTAGATTGGTTTATGATGGGTTTTAAAGGAGTTTGTCCACATGCATTTGTCTGTAAATGTTTTTCTTACAAACGTTTTAGATTACTTTAAGGGAGCTTAAGCACATGCAATTGTCCTGTTTCATAGCGGATTACTTTCACTTGTTCATCTTTCCCTATAAAACCGGTTTCTGCTACTGCATCATATATTTCCCCTTCCAGTTCCACCTTGCCTGATGGTCTTAAGACGGTGAGTGCCACCCCTGTTTTTCCTTTCAGACTGTGATAGGAGCTGTCAAAACTGGTGTAACCTTCTTTTACATCCTGAACGTCTTCCAGGGCTAGACCGGAAAATATGGAAGATGTAAATAATTTCTTGCTGAGATAAATGGAGAGGATCAGGGCAAAAAAGACGGACAAGACCACAATCAGCAAAGCGCGAAGCAATACCTCCACATTGCCATATTCCAGGTCCCAGACTATTTTATCCACCATGCTTAAAGTGAGTCCGGTTAACACAAGAACCACTCCGCTTATGCCGGCTATTCCAAAACCTGGCAGGGCAAATATCTCAATGCCGATGAGCACAAGTCCCCCTATAAATAATAACAATTCCCAGTTTTCCGCCAACCCTTCCAGGTAAAGCGGCGCAAAATAAAGCATGGCAGCAATCACTGAGGCTGCAAGAGGAAAGCCAATGCCCGGGGATTGCAATTCAAAATAAATTCCCCCGATGATAATCATGATGAGGATTCCTTGCAGTACGGGACTTATAAGAAAGCCAATGACTTTATCCATGCCTGTGGAAATGAATCTTACCAGCTCATAATCTTCAATCCCGGTTTTTTCAATAACCTGCTCTATATTATCTGCTTTACCTTCAGAAAACCCGTTTTCTATGGCTTCGTTGGTCGTAAAGGTCAGCACTTTCGTGGAATCGATGATGCCCGGAATAGAAACACTTTCATCCACCATCGCTTCAGCAATTCTTGGATCGCGGTGCCATTCAATGATGGTGTCGTTTCCCCTGATGATGGTATCTTTCCCATGAGCCTCTGCAGTGGCACGCATGGTAGAGCGCATATATGACTGGTATTTATCCGGCATTTTTTCACCGGATTGATTCACCACGGTGGCTGCACCAATGCTCCCTCCAGGCCGCATATAAATACTGTCGCAGGATATGGCTATAAGTGCCCCGGCGGAGGCCGCATTATTGTCAATAAACACATAGGTGGGGATGTCAGTGTTAAGTATTTTGGTTCTGATGGAATCGGCGGATTCAACCATTCCACCGTAAGTGTTCATTTCAATGATGATGTACTTTGCATTAAGTCTTTCGGCTTCATTGATGCTTTTTTGGGTGGTTCGCCAAACGGCAGGACCAATCTGTTTATCTATCCGGAAGGTATAAACTATGGGCCGTTCGGCATTGGACGTATCTTTCTCTTCCTGGGCTTGTGCTGTAACCGCCATCACCAGGATTAATACTAACCACCAAACAGCCGGTATAATCTTTTGCATTTATTAGTGTTTTGCCGAGATAAATAACCTGTCCCAGCGTATTTTGTTCAGAAAATTCTTGGTTTTATCGATGGATAACCATATGAACACCGGACTGCCTACAATGTGATCATCCGGCACAAATCCCCAAAACCTCGAGTCAGCTGAATCATGCCGGTTATCCCCAATCATAAAATAGTACCCCATTTTAAAGGTATAACTATCGGCCTCTTCTCCATTAATAAAAATGGTACTGTCTTTTACCTCTACCTTATTTCTTTCGTACGTTTCAATTATCCGATGGTAGAGCGGAAGGTTATTAAGGTCAAGATCAATGGTTCTGCCTTTCTTAGGAATGTATAAAGGACCGAAATTATCTTCATTCCATGGGTAGTTAGGGTGATGCGGAAAAATATAATCTGCATAATCTCCTTCAGGCCGCTCAACCTTCTCGACGGAGATGACATTCGAGAATTCCTTCATTTTGTTGTAATTCTCTTTGGTCAGGGGGATGACATAAGTGGATGAATTTATGGTGCTTACATCTTCCTGATATATTCCCATGCGCTCCAAAATTTTAGGATTTATCCGGGTGCCATTGGTGGTAATGATGTAACGGAACTGCAGGTTTTCGGGAGATTGTTCTTTCTGACCGTTGATATAAACATAACCATGGCGCATTTCCAGGGTGTCACCAGCAATGGCTACACAGCGCTTAATATAATTATCACGCTTATCCACAGGCCTTGCCACAATGTCATAATTATCACGTACAAATTTTCTGGCCATATGATAATAGGTTGCATCTGAGCGAATGGGGTTCCCTCTTTGCTCGTCTCGCATCTTAAATGATTTGACATAATTTCTGAGGATGGAATAGTAGCTTTGTGCCTGATTCTGAACAACGACAGTATCACCTGCGGGAAAGTTAAAAACGACAATGTCATGGTTTTTTATTTCTTTTAGACCGGCCAGTCTTTTATAATCCCATTTAACCCATTCAACAAAAGATTTTGTTTTTTCGGTCAGGGGCAGGGTATGCTGGGTAAAAGGAAATGATATGGGGGTATTGGGTATTCTTGGGCCATAGGTCACCTTGCTCACAAATAAATGGTCTCCCCGAAGCAATGTTTTTTCCATTGACATGGTCGGGATTTTATAATTCTGAAATAAAAAAATGTTAATCAAAGTAACGGCTATCACAGCAAAGATGAGCGCATCCAGCCATTCGACGAATGCATTGTTTTTCTGGTTTCTTTTTTTCCAGAAAGACCAGTTCACTTTTTTGGTAATGTAAATATCAAAGATGATGATTAAACCCAGTAAAAACCAAAATATTCCAAGCCATATCACCCATAAAATATAAATTATCGCTGCAAATGAAAATTTGAAATATTTGTTTCTGAGAACGTTCCTGATTTTTGTTAAAATATCTTTTATCTGGCTCATTAGGCATGTGGTTAAAACTGTAAAACATCATTCATATTGAAAACACCGGTTTTACCCTGGATAAACTCCGCGGCAATGACAGCTCCTGAGGCGAATCCTTTTCTGCTTTTGGCTGAATGGGTGAGTTCAATAGTATCAACGTCCGATTCATACCGGATAGTATGGATGCCAAAAACATTTTCAATTCTTTTGGCGATAATATTTAACATGGCTGCCTGACTTTTTGTGTTCTCTTCCCAGTCTTTCTTTCTTTCTATATTTGCAATCAATGACGTTGCTAATGTTATGGCTGTACCGCTGGGAGAATCCAGTTTTTGGGTATGATGTGTTTCTTCGACTTCCACGTTGTATTGCCCCAGGTTGTTCATTAATTTTGCCAGGTATTCATTTAGCTTAAACAGCACATTTACACCAATGCTATAATTGGAGGCATGAAATAAAGTTTTTCCATTGGTTCTGCAATAGTTTTCCACTTCTTCTTTTTTGTCATTCCAACCGGTGCTTCCGGTGACAACCGGCACATCAGCCTCAAAACATTGATACAGGTTTTGAATAACGGATTGAGGTGTGGTGAATTCTATGGCAACATCAATCTTTTCAAGGTTCTTTTTATTAAAATCTTCCTGGTTGTGGATATCAATGATTAAAGGAATTTGATGTCCCTTTTCCTTGGCAATCTTTTCAATTTCTTTGCCCATTCTGCCATAACCAATAATAGCAATGTTCATGTTTCTTTTTTTTTATTTGGATAATCTTCGCAAAGATAAAATTTTAGAAATCATATGAAAATCCTACGCTCAGCACTTCTTTAAATTGTGTTTTGGGGCCAAACTTGTCAGTTATTCCGTCATCGTTGCTATCTATTGCAATATCAATATCATGGTCATAAAGAAGGGTGGTGGATAGGGTGGCAGAAAAGTATTCATTGATTTTCATGGCGATTAATACTTCCCAATTGATATCGATGTTTTGTGGATTATCCAGGTAATTGGAAAAAAAATCAAGTTTTGTTTTTAGGTTTATGTTTTCCATTAATATTTTTTGATAGTGAAGACGCAGGTAACCCCCAAATTCTGAGCGCAATTTTTCACCTTCCGAGATAAGATTTCCATTCTCATCATAAGTTGCACGTTCTACGCCAAAAGCACCCTGATTGGCCAGGTTTTGGTTGTTTACATATGTCATTTTTGCTGTAGCAGGAGCAAAGAATACCGTTAAGTTTTCTTTGGGTTTATAGTCAATTCCAATGGCTCCTATCAGATAACCGGGAGAAAGAAGATCAGATATCAAGGTGCTGTCGTCCGGGTAATTGTAACCAGGAGCCATTTGAGTTTTCACACTTAATAAACCTGCATAATAAAATTTTGATGAGATCTTTCTTCCATATTTGGATGTTAACTCAATTCTGTCGTCTGTTTTCCACCAACTGGCATTTTTACCCTGTTTGATGGTGCCGTACCCAATATCCAGATAATTTTCCCATAGCATTTTATCCTGACTGTAATGGGCAAAAGTGCTCAGGATGCCGTTTCCTGAGATGGAATTTTGTCCGCCTGCTGCCCAATTGGTTAATGAAACCTGCGTGAGGCTTAAACCGATGGTCGCTCCTTTCTTCCATCTGAGGGTTGTATCTGTTTTTTGCTCCTTAAGGGTGCTTTCGGGTTCGGTTACCTGAGCATTACTTATGCCAATGAGGCAAATGCAGGAGAGCAGGGTAACAAACTTCTTTATTTTTACCTAAATTGAGCGATTATATAATTCTAGATGGCATTTTGTTTCACTTTTCTAAAAATTTTGTTTAATTGTTAAAGGAAAGTTTCTATTTCAACACGCTTACATGTTATAGAGCAGGTTTTTCATTGCCCACACGTTCAATTAAGCCAATTTTTTGCCCTGTAGACGTACTTGACCCATTAACCCGAAGGTTTACAACGAAAATATGTATCTTTTTTATCATGCCCATTGTATTTTGGGTGGTGACTGGCACCTTTTCCATAGTTCCTCTATATTTATTATTTGATAAATTGTTCTTGTTACATTTAGGATGACCCTTCTTGCCCTTGTGGTTATTTTTACAGCAAAATCAATGAGTTTGCGTCTAAAGGTATTGGGATAAGTCGCGATGGGAATAACATCCGCCGTTACATCCTGTTTATAAGCCTCGAATATAAAATGGGTTATAACCAGCAAGTAATAATATGCCCGGTTCATTACAAATAATTTGAAAGGCAATTGCTCTTTGGTTGCAAGTTCTTTTATGCTCCTGTGTATCAACTCGTCTGCTCCTCTTTGGTGAGATTTCTCAATAATGGTTTCCGTTTGAAAATAATTCGATCCACCGGCAGCTTTTAACCGGGCATCGGCTTTGGGACAGTTTCCTATATTGGTATAGATGATACTGTCCGGGCGCCCAAAGTCCATCATGTATTGACCTTGTTCATCCCTGTAAAGCC
>CAYFUP010000041.1:0-19360 GCA_964346235.1 uncultured Bacteroidales bacterium
GCTTTCAATGACTTATAAATCAAACAATGAAAAAAATACTGGTATTCTTTTTACTCATTATTAGCAGTGTTGGCATTTATTCGCAAAAACCTGACAATTATAAAAGGATGTTTATTGATGCGGAATACTATCTGCTATTCAATGAATATAGAGAAGCGCTTCCCCTTTATCTTGAAGTTTACAATGCCAAGCGGGATAATGCAAATATTTCTTATCGGCTGGGGGAATGTTACCTGAATATACCGAAACAGGAAACCAATGCCATTCGCTTCCTGGAAGAAGCCGTTCAGGATATTACTGACAATTATGATATTGGATATTATACTGAGAAAAAAGCTCCGAAAAGGGCTTTATTATTGCTCGGCATCGCTTACCGTAAAAATGAAGACATCGAAAAAGCCCTGGAAACTTTCCAAAAATACAGAAAAGAAATAGGCAACGAAGATAAAGTGCAATTAAACGAAGTGCATTACCAGATCCAAATCTGTTATAATGCCATGGATATGAAAGAAGAACCAATAGAGTTTGCCAGCATCAACCAGGGAAGAAACATTAATTCATCTTTTGCAAATACCAGGCCGGTGGTCACCCTCAACGATTCATCCATGGCTTATACCACCAGTCTGCGCTTTTATGACGCGGTCTTTTTTACCCAAAAGAAAAATGATGACTGGAGCTTACCACAAAACCTGACCCCGAACTTTCAGGCCGATGGTGACATCCATACCGCATCCATTTCGGCAGATGGCAAAATGCTGATCCTGGTGAGAAAAGACCGGGATGATTTTAACTTGTACTACAGCATGTATAATAATGGACAATGGGGCATTATGCAAAAATTCAATGATAACATCAACAGCAAATTTAACGAAACGCATGCTTCCATTTCCCCCGACGGCAAAACCCTTTATTTTGTGAGCGACAGAAACGGAGGCTATGGTGGGAAGGATATTTACATGTCCACCAAAAACACAAATAACGAATGGGGAATACCCGATAATATGGGACCATCCATCAACACCCCCCGCGATGAAGCGACCCCGTTTATTACGCCCAATGAAACCCTTTATTTCAGCTCCAAGGGACATTACAACATGGGGGGATACGATATTTTCTCAGCCAGGCGAAATGCCAATCGGTGGGATAAACCGGAAAACATAGGCTATCCCTTAAATACCACTGATGATGATATTTTCTTTATGCCCATTTCGGAAAACGAGGCCTATTATGCCATTTATAGCGATGACGGCTATGGAAATTTTGATATCTATAAAATAGTTTTTTAAAAATATCCCAATATATTTAACGGAATTCATTTTAATTATTATTTTTGGTAATGATTTGCCACAATAATTGAAGCATGAAAACGAACTTCATCCTTATCCTTTTTCTGGCTTTATTTTTAAGCCTGCATGCTTTCCCAAAGAGAAATGTTTTTAAAAGGCCACTTCAGGATGCAGAATACTACTACCTGTATGAAGATTACCAGGAAGCGCTGTATTTGTATAAAGATCTTGATACCTCAGGATATTCTAATGCCAATATAAAATATCGCATAGGCATTTGTTATATTCACTCTGATTTTGAAAAAGAAAAAGCCATCCCTTACCTCAAAGAGGCTGCTAAAAATGTTTCTCCGGAATATGATGAAGCGGATCTTTTTGAGAAATCGTCTCCCTATGAAACTTATTATTACCTGGGCAAAGCCTTTCTGATTGATAATCAGCTGGACAGCGCAGCCAGGTATTTTGCAAAATACCGTTCCACGCTGCCAAAAGATGATTTACAAAATTTAATTTTTGTCAATAATGAAATACTTTCATGCCGGATTGCAGACGATCTGAAGCCCCGGGCCCAGATTAAAGACATTATGAATGCAGGAAGTGCTATCAATTCAAGATTCTCTGAAGTAAATCCAGTCGTTACCTCCAATGAGGATATATTGATATACACTTCGAAGCTTCAATTTTATGATGCCATCTTCTTTTCCAAAAAGATCAATGACAAATGGTCCAGTCCGGTGAACATCACGCCCCAGATTGGTACAGACGGCCGTTATTATCCCTGCTTTTTATCATTTGACGGAAATACCCTGTTATTGGTCCGTGAAAGCATTTTTGAATCCAATATTTATATGAGCACTTATTCACAGGAAACCGGAAAATGGTCAAAAGCTGAAGAAATCAAAGGAGCAGTCAACAGCAGCAATTATGAAACCCATGCCTGTCTGAGCAAGGATGGCAATACCCTTTATTTCACAAGCAACCGTCCTGAAGGTTATGGCGGCATGGATATCTATGTATCCCACAAGTCGGATGATAATGACTGGGGTAAACCAGAAAACCTGGGAACACAAATCAATACCCCATTCAATGAAAAAGCTCCTTTTATTTGTGAAAACAACAATAAAATGTATTTCAGTTCACAGGGCCATTTCACCCTGGGAGGTTACGATTACTTCTATACGGAGCGAAATGCGCACGATGAATGGACATTGCCCGAAAATGTCGGCTATCCCATCAATACCACCGACGATAATATTTTTTTCTATCCTGTTAAGAATGGGAAGGTAGGTTATTACCCAACCTATAAAAAAGACAGTGAAGGCAAATATGATATTTACCGGGTAGAATTTGAATAAGTCAGATCTTGTTTACTTTTCCGTCGATCCACTCATACTTTTCTTTGCTTTCCGGACAGATGGCAATGTTATTTTCATCGAAATGCAGCCTGTGGCCATATTCACTCATCCATCCGATTTGTCTGGCCGGATTTCCCACCACCAAAGCATATGGCTTTATTTCTTTTGTCACTACCGCGCCAGCCCCGATGAAAGCATACCGGCCTATATCATGACCGCATACGATGGTGGCATTGGCTCCGATGGTGGCTCCCTGTTTTACAAGGGTTTTCTCATATTGTCCCCTCCTGTTGACTGAGCTCCTGGGATTGGTGACATTGGTAAAAACCATGGAAGGCCCTAAAAATACGTCATCCTCGCAGATAACTCCCGTATAAATGGAAACATTATTCTGCACTTTGACATTATTGCCCAGCACCACATCCGGTGAGACCACCACATTTTGCCCAATATTGCATTTTTCACCTATTTTACTGTTTGGCATGATATGTGAAAAATGCCATATTTTGGTCCCTTTACCAATTTCGCAGCCCTCATCAATGACTGCCGTTTCATGAGCAAAATAGTTCATCTTTATCAATTTAATGGAAAAATTCTTTGATTGTAGTAACGATATAATCCAGCTGAGCTTCATCAAGTTCGGTGTGCATGGGTAAGGAAAGAACCTGCTGAGAAATCAGCTCGGAAACCGGAAGATCGCCTTCCCGGTATCCAAGGTGCTGATATGCTTTCTGCAAATGCAAGGGTACCGGATAATATATCATGGAAGGAACGCCTTTATCGCTTAAATATTCTTTGAGCTCATCCCTTTGTCCGTCAACCAGTCTGATTGTATATTGATGAAATATATGTGTACTGTTGGATACCCTTGCCGGAAGGCGCAACGCTGGAATGCCTGATAAATGTTTGTCATAATAACCGGCTGCAAATTGACGGGCCTTGTTATAATTATCAAGGTATTGTAACTTGACATTGAGAATGGCAGCTTGCAAGGTATCCAGCCGGGAATTAATTCCTATTACATCATAGTGGTATTTTCTCTTCATCCCATGATTGGCGAGGGCAGCCAAATATTCAGCTGTTTCGTCATCCTGGGTGAAGACAGCCCCTCCGTCGCCATAGCACCCCAGATTCTTTGAGGGGAAAAAAGAAGTGCAGCCAATTTCCCCCATCGTACCCGCTTTTCTCTTTTGGTGATTGGAATAAATTAAATCAGCGCCTAAAGATTGAGCAGCATCTTCAATGACATGCCACTGATTACCGTTAGCCAGATGCATTATTTTTTCCATATCACTGCATTGTCCGAAAAGGTGGACGGGAATGACGGCTTTGGTTTTGGAGGTAGCCGCCTTTTCAATGTCTTCGGGCAGCAACAGAAATGTATCCGGGTCCACATCAAGGATAACGGGCTTAAGATTCATCAGGGCAATAACCTCCACGGTCGATATAAAAGTGAAGGTGGAGGTGATGACTTCATCGCCGGGTTTTAAATCCAGCGCCATCAAAGCTAATTGCAGTGCATCTGTACCATTGGCACAGGGAATTACATGTTTTACATCCAGATAATGTTGCAACTCCTCCTTAAATCGATTTACCGCATAACCTTTGATAAAAGCAGTTGAATCAATCACTTCCTGGATGGCTGTATCCATCTCTTCTTTTATCTTCAGGTACTGCGTATGCAGGTCAACCATTCGTATCTGGTTCATAACCAATATTATATTTTGTATAATTAGTGGCCCTAATTAGTTGGTTTTCTTAGTGCCACTATTTAGCATATGCCACTGCCCTGGTTTCCCTGATCACCGTTATTTTTACCTGTCCCGGGTAAGTCATTTCATCCTGTATCTTCTTGGAAATCTCATAAGAAAGCACTTCAGCTTCTTTATCCGACACTTTATCACTTCCCACAATCACCCTGAGTTCCCTGCCGGCCTGGATGGCGTACGTTTTTAGGACGCCTTTATGGGATAAAGCCACTTCTTCCAAATCTTTGAGTCTTTTGATATAAGATTCAACCACTTCTCTTCTGGCCCCCGGTCTTGCCCCTGAAATGGCGTCACACACCTGAACAATAGGGGCAATCAGGGTAGTCATTTCCGTCTCGTCATGGTGAGAACCAATGGCATTGGCCACTTCCGGCTTTTCTTTGTATTTTTCAGCCAGTTTCATTCCAAATACAGCATGCGGTATCTCCGGCTCATCATCAGGTACCTTACCAATATCGTGCAATAAACCTGCCCTTTTGGCCACTTTGGTGTTCAAGCCTAATTCAGCCGCCATGATGGCGCAAAGATTGGCCACTTCTTTGGAGTGTTGAAGCAGATTCTGTCCGTAAGATGACCTGTATTTCATTTTACCCACCAACCGGATAAGCTCGGGATGCAAGCCGTGAATGCCTAAATCAATGGTGGCTCGCTTGCCGATTTCTACAATTTCCTCTTCGAGTTGTTTTCTGGTTTTATTCACAATTTCTTCGATTCGTGCAGGATGTATTCTGCCGTCGGTCACCAGCTGATGAAGGGCCAACCGGGCAGTTTCCCGGCGGATTGGGTCAAATGCAGAAAGTATAATGGCTTCCGGGGTATCATCCACAATGATCTCCACTCCTGTGGCCGCTTCAAGAGCCCGGATATTTCTTCCTTCACGGCCAATAATCCGGCCTTTCATCTCGTCGTTTTCAATGGGGAACACCGTCACGGAGTTTTCTACGGCAGTTTCAGCGGCGACACGCTGTATGGTCTGAATAACAATTCTTTTGGCTTCCTTATTGGCTGTCATCTTCGCCTCATCCATGATATCATTGATATAGGACATGGCTTCGGTTTTTGCCTGATCCCGCAGTGAGTCAATTAATTGCTGCTTTGCTTCTTCTGCTGATAATCCTGAGATGGCTTCCAGCTGTTCTACCTGTTGTTGGTGAGACTTTTCGAGCTCCAGGTTTTTCTTCTCCACCAGCTCAATTTGATTGTTCAGGTTTTCCCTGATCACTTCAACATCTTTGTTTTTCCGCTGAAGGTCCTCCATCTTTTTCGAGAAACTGTCCTCTTTTTGTTTTAAACGGTTTTCCGCTGAAGCCATCTTGCTGTTTTTTTCATTGATGAGCTTTTCATGTTCAGATTTAAGCTGAAAAAACTTTTCTTTCGCCTGTAAAATCTTGTCTTTTTTTATCACCTCAGCTTCGGCCTGCGCTTCCTTGATTATTGCATTCCTTTTTTTTCTCAGGATTTGATCCCATAAAAAATAAGAACCAGTACCTCCTGCAATGAGGGCAATACCAGCTATTAAAAAACATATCGTATCCATAATTTATAAGTTTTACTTTAAACAAAAAAAAACCCGCATTGAGTCCTTAAGTCTACGTAGAAAACCCCTGAATTAACATGGTTAGAGCCGCCAGCCAATTTCGAGTTTCCTCTGTCCCGTTTTAACGGGATTCTCAACGAATTGAGATGGAGGCCTGCTCTAGAAAAGCCGAACGGTACTCAAATTAATAAACTGTTGAGTTTCACAAGACTTTAAGGATCAATACGGGCAAATTATTAATATTTTAAAGAACGTTCTCTATTCTCCGTTGATAAACTCTTCCAATTCTTCGTTCAGAATCTTCAGATCTTCAAAAATCGGGGAGATATTATCATTTTTCTCTTCCTGCTCAGTGATTTTTATTACAAATTGTAAAGCAGCCATCGCTAAAAAATCCTGTATATCTTTATCCGTGTACCGCTGTTTATATTGTAATACTTTATCATTTATCAACCTGGCTGCTCTTCTGATCTTCTCTTCATCTTTCCTTTCAATTTTTAAAGGATAATACCTGTCCGCCACGTTAACCTTGATACTGAGCTTTTCTTCCATCATTCCCCTTTATCAATCATTTATTCAATAGAGCTATACATTTATCAATTTCCCGTACAATCCTGTTCACTTTCAACTTGGCCTCATTACTGCTTTCTCCTGCTTCTTCCAACGATTTGGCCAGTTTCAGTTTTTCGTATTTCAATTCAAGTTCAGATAATTTCTTGCTCTTATCTTCTATTCGGTTTACTAAATGCTGCTTTTCTTCTTTTAAACTATTATTTTCAGCAATAACTTCCTTATATAACGAAATTAATTTTGCCGTATTATGCTTCAGATTACCAACCAGCTCATTTTTATTTTCCAGCATAACATTCGTAAATAATATACAAATTTAACATTGCTTTAACAATTTCAAAAAAAATATCATGAATTTTTACACTTATGCCCATTATATCATATTTTTGTTGGCTAAAAAAAGATCGTAATGAGAAAAATTTTCCTGTTGATCATATTGACTTTTATTTTATTTCTTAAAGATCGCAATCTGGCAGCAAATCCCGAAAATGACAGTTCTTCCGAAGCCAGGTTCATCCCCCCGCTTGATATCCCCTTATACCTGACCGGTACATTTGGAGAATTAAGATCAGAACATTTTCATGCCGGAATTGACCTAAAAACCCAGGAAGAGACCGGTAAGCCGGTGTTTTCAATAGACGAAGGATATGTTGTCAGGGTGAAGGTGCAGGAAAACGGGTATGGAAAAGCCTTATACATTAATCATCCCGGCGGAATTACCAGTGTTTATGCTCATCTGGACAAGTTCATGGATGACATTGCTGCCTATGTCAAAGAAAAACAATATGAGCACCAAACTTTTGAAATAGATTTATTCCCTGATGCCAGCCGTTTTGTATTTAATAAAGGAGAAATCATTGGTCTCTCCGGTAATACCGGTGGTTCACTCGGACCTCACCTTCACTTCGAACTTAGGGAGACTAACTCAGAGAAACCTATAGATCCGATGAAATATTACCGAGATTTCAAGGATAATATCAAGCCAGGCATACGAAATATTGCTTTTTATCCTGTTTCAAAACAAAGTCTCGTTAACCACCGGAATGACAAACTCATTATCACCCCTGCTTATCATGAGGGGGAATTCCATATTGAAGACACCATTCTGGTATCGGGAAAATTTGGAATTGGTGTAGAAACCTATGATTATATGAATGAGACGAATAACAGGTACGGGGTTAAATCCATTAAATTATTTTCAGATTCTGTGCTTTACTTTCACCAACAAATGGAAAAATTCTCGTTTTATGAAACAAGATACATCAATAGCCTGGTAGATTATGAAGAAAAAGTGAAGCAAAACCTTCATATTCAGAAACTGTTTATTGAACCCAACAATCAACTAAGCACCTACAAGTATGCCGCTAATAATGGGCACCTTTTTTACAATGACCATCAAATGCATAAAATCAGGATTGAGATCAATGATTTTTTATCGAATCAGACATTTATCGAATTATATATCAGAAGTATGGAGCATCATCCGCATCAACATAACCGGAAGCCATCCCCCATCGATAAAATAATGCCATACCAGCAGCCCAACAGCTATAAAAATCCGATGGTGCAAGTTGAGTTTCCTGCCGGATGTTTTTATGATACCCTTTATTTTGACTATGAACTGAAAGAAATGCCCTCAAATAACCAATATGCATCTCCGGTCCACCTGATTCACAATCCTTACACCCCCGTTCACAAATCCTATGTGCTTAAAATCAAACCGGAAAACCTGCCTGAATATTTATATCCAAAAACCTTCATCGCCTATATCGACGGGGAAGCGGACAATAAATACGAATATGCCGGATCAGATATTGAACATGGTTTCTTAACAGCCAAACCAAGAAAACTGGGGGAATTTGCCCTGATGGTCGATACGATATCCCCTGAAATAAAACCGCTGAACATCACTGAAAACCAGGATATGAGTCAGGAGGATACCATATGGTTCAGGATCACGGATGATTTATCCGGCATCAGTACTTATGAGGGAAGGATTGACGGAGAATGGGTACTATTCGAATATGATCCCAAAAATGATCTTTTGTTTTATGCTTTTGATGAAAACAGGCTTCAGATAAATAAGGATCATGAGCTGGTATTAAAAGCCTCTGACCAACTTGAAAACACTTCAGCCTTTTCCATCAAGTTTTTTAAATGAAGGGAACTTTTTCCTGTCTCCCCCCTCCCGTTCTTGTGAATAAAAAAAAGAAAGATTTTTTCTTTATATTTAAGGATATTGTTTATATTTAATTAATTTTGGATAGATCCTTAATGGTCTATAAAGTTATACAATACAAAAAAAACAATAATGAACATTAACAAATTCAGTTTTTTGATCATTCTTTTTATTTTCTCCGCAAACAGTTACTCAGTTCCCCGAAAGTATATCAACAAACAATTTACTCCCTATCTTTATGAAGTCAGTATATCCAAGAATTTCTCGGAAGCCATTTCTCCCTTAAATTTTTTTATAAAGTCCTCTATCAAAGGATATAACAACAGGAAACAGGAAAAATTGCTTGGCAGGATATATGATATCACCTACACACTGATTGAGGAACGGCTTGAAAACGATTGTCAGATAGATATTCTGCCGGTCAATACTTTTCAGGATAAAATTAAATATAACGAATACAAGTATCCTGATGCCAGTATAAAAAAAGCTCAGCGAATCAGTTATACTAATTTCTACTTTAAGATTGAAATAGAGATGGATGCCAAATCTCATTCAGAAGTGGGTAACACCATTTGTCCGCAGGTTCACATCACCTTATCGATATATGATAAAGTAGGAATCTTACCCATTGACCGGGCCAAAGGGGCTGCCCATTGCATCCACCCATTCACGATATCGGAGGACCTGCTTGCCGGCATTTCATCTCCATTATCCCGTGATGAGGTCATGAAAAGAGATAACGCAATGATGAAAGTTATATATACGGCCATTGATCGTTTAATTGCAGATCTATAACAATGGAAAAATTTACTGCCGCCGGTATTATGTCGGGTACATCCCTTGACGGACTGGATGTTGCCATATGTGAATTTATTGATGATAATAATCACTGGCACTTTGACATTCTGGAAGCAGAGACACTGACCTATTCTGAATTCTGGAGAAACCGGCTTCTTCATGCCCACAAACTCAAAGGGCTTGAGCTGTTAAAACTGCATGCAGCTTACGGTCATTTTATCGGACAATCAGTGAAGGATTTTTTGAAAAAGAAAAAAATCCGGATTGATCTCATTGCCTCACACGGACACACGATATTTCATGATCCTGCTGAAAATATTACCTTTCAGTTGGGTTCCGGTGCTACGATTTCTGCTGTTACAGGAATAAAAACCATTTCTGATTTCCGAACCATGGATGTTGCTTTGGGTGGACAAGGAGCACCCCTTGTGCCCGTTGGCGATCATTTATTATTTGGTGAATATGATTTTTGTCTTAACCTGGGCGGGTTTGCGAATATATCTTATGACAGAAACGGGAAAAGAATTGCATTCGACATTTGTCCTGTAAACATAGTGCTTAATCATTTGGCCAACAGGTTCCATAAGCGATATGATAAAAACGGGGAGCTGGGAAGGTTAGGAATAATCAATAATAAATTGCTGGATGCACTCGACAATTTGTCATATTATCAGCGCATTCCGCCAAAATCATTATCAAGGGAATGGTTAGAACGAAATATATATCCTTTGTTTGAAAACTGTGGTTTAAAAGATGAAGATATTATCGCTACGTTTTATGAGCATGCTGCCCATCATATAAGCATGGAGGCTAAAAAGCCGGAGCATAAAAACGGAATGATCACAGGAGGAGGTGCCTATAACCAATTCCTGGTTGACAAGTTAAGAGATAAGTGTCGCATCCAGCTTACCTTGCCACAAAAAGAAATAATTGAATATAAAGAAGCATTGATATTTGCCTTTCTGGGAATACTCAGAAACAAAAACCTAATCAATTGTTGGTCCTCTGCAACCGGTGCGGCAAGAGACAATAAAGGAGGAATAATTCATGAAAGTTATTAGGGGCGCTCACAAGAAGGGAAAGTACTAAGCATTATCATCATGCTTTACATGAGACGGACAGGTGAAAAAAAATGATAAAAAAACCCGGGTCGCCATAATCGTTAAAAGCACACCCGGGATTATTTTTAACTGAATATTTACAGGTTCCATTGTCTTAGTGTTTTATTCAATTTCTATATTCTGGGTAAAAACATTATTTCCTACATTCATTTCTACCCGGTAGGAACCGTAATGCAGTTTTTGCAGATCAAACCGCTTGTTAAACGTGACCTTTCCCATATAGTAGTTTTCGAACAACATGTTTCCAAATTGATCATAAAACTTAATCCTGATATCATCCTGGTCAAGATTTATAAAAGATATGGTTAATAGTTCATCCTTCTTATAGAAGAAAGGAGACTGCAGCTGAGCCAGATCATCACTTCTCTTCAGTTCAACACCAAAATCACTCACCACAAACCGCGACAAATATTCATGTTTTCCTGAATTGATATACAATGAATACTCCCCGGACTGCAGGTGATTCAGGTTATATACCTTTTCAAAACGACCCGTTTCAGAAATGTTCGTTCGATAAACCACATCGGAATCGATGTCGGTGATTTTTACCAGGCCGTCCTTTCCTTTATTATCAAAAGCGATAATGGCCTTCTTTTCTCCTGCAACAGGTTTGAAATAAACAGGTTCTCCGGAATCTGATTGCTGAGAATGGCTGCTTTGCATGGCAAACATGACTGCAAGTACCAATAGACTGATTTTTAAATTTCTGATGTTCATAAGCATTTTAATTTTAGTTAATGAATAAATTCAAGGCAAAAATACCAACCATTTAAATTTCAGGGTATAAATTCATGTGAATTATTCTTTATATTTCAATTAAGTCACCTGGCTGATTTTTAATAATATTTTAAAATTACGATTTTTGTGTGTTAATTTTTTATTAAATTCATGTTAAAAATATATGTGTTCATCAAATTTCTTATTTTATTAAAAACAATAGACAATATCAAAGGGGGTATTGTTTATATTTTTTTACTTTTTTTGCATTTAACCTTTATGTTTTATAACCTAATTTTAAAAATATGAAAAATTCAAAATTGATTCTTACTGCGATGATTTGTTTTTTAATCACCTTGCGAGCAGTACCGCTCAATGCATGTACGAATATCCTCGTATCCCGCGGTGCCAGCAGCGATAGCTCAACCATGATTACCTATGCAGCAGATTCACATGAGCTTTATGGAGAACTGTATTATTTTCCTGAGAAGGATTATGAGGAGGACGCCATGATTGATATATATGAATGGGACACGGGAAAATACCTTGGAGAAATTGATCAAGTGAGTCATACCTGCCGTGTCGTTGGAAACATGAATGAACATCAGGTTGTCATCAGCGAAACCACCTTTACCGGCCGGACAGAGTTGCAAGATACCACTGGGATCATCGATTACGGAAGTCTCATGTATATTACCCTGCAAAGGGCCAAATCGGCCCGGGAAGCCATTCAGATAATGGATGAGCTGGTAAGCCAGTATGGTTATTATAGTACTGGTGAATCATTTTCCATTGCTGATCCCAATGAAGTATGGATCATGGAGATGATTGGGAAAGGACCCGGAAACAAAGGGGCTGTATGGGTAGCCAGAAAAGTACCCGAGGGATACATTGCTGCGCATGCCAATCAGGCCCGGATTACTTCTTTTCCGCTGGATGATCCCGAAAACTGCCTGCATTCAGAAGATGTGATCTCCTTTGCAAGGGAAAAAGGGTATTTTGATGGAAAAGATGAAGATTTTGATTTCACTGCAGCTTATGCTCCTATTGATTTCGGCGGATTAAGGTTTTGTGAAAGCAGGGTATGGAGTGTTTTCAGAAGGGTTACAGACAATATGGAACAATACAGGAAATATGCCATGGGGGATACCACCCAGCCCAGGATGCCCTTGTGGGTGAAAGCAACTAATAAGGTAAGCGTGTATGATGTCATGGAACTTATGCGGGATCACTTTGAAGGCACTCCGATGGATATGACCAGGGACATCGGTGCCGGACCTTATCAACGGCCTTACCGGTGGAGACCTTTGGTGTGGGAACATGAGGGGAAAGAATATTTTAATGAAAGGGCCATTTCCACGCAGCAAACGGGTTTTTCTTTTGTTTCACAATCCAGAAATTATCTGCCTGATGAAATCGGCGGCATTTTATGGTTTGGCGTGGATGATACATACAGTACCTGCTATGTGCCAATGTACAGCAGCATCAGGAATCCTCCCCATCATTTTGCGGTAGGTACCGGATCATTTCATGAATTCTCATGGGAATCAGCTTTCTGGGTATTTAACTTTGTTTCAAATTATGCCTATAAGAGATATACGGACATGATTCTGGATGTACGACAGGTTCAGAAAAAGCTTGAAAAGAAGTTTTTCACCTATCAGCCAGCCATTGAGAAAGCAGCCATTGAACTTTATCGGGCTGACCCGGAATTTGCCAGGGACTATCTGACCGATTATTCCCATAAGCAAACAAAAATGGTGCTGGATGAATGGAAGAGCCTGGGTGAACATCTTATCTATAAATACCTCGATGGTAATCCAAAAGATGAAAATGGAAATGTAACCCATCCCCCTTATCCTGATTTCTGGTATGAGGAAATTATTGAGGGCACTGGTGACTTCTTCGAAATGAAATAAATCCCATCATTTATTTGTGTAAATACAAAAATAATTTTTACCTTTGCGGTCAATTTCAAAAATAACTAAATCAGATGACCGATGGACTTAATTAAAGAGGTAGAAAAAGAATATATCAAAGAAAAGGATTATCCTGCATTTTCAAGTGGAGACACCATTACCGTATATTATAAGATCAGGGAAGGAAACAAGGAACGGACACAGCCTTTCAGGGGGGTTGTGATCCAGCGAAAAGGGTCAGGAAACAATGAGACTTTTACGGTAAGGAAAATGTCAGGTAATATTGGAGTAGAAAGGATATTCCCTGTAATTTCACCGTTTATTGATAAGATTGAAGTGAATAAGCGGGGCAAGGTTCGGCGATCTAAAATATTTTATTTAAGAAACCGCACAGGTAAAAAGGCAAGAATCAAAGAGCGTAAGTTTTAAGTTATTCGATGGAAGGTATTGTCAAAGTCCTCTTTATGAAATAGCGGGGACTTTTTTTTTGTTTAGTCAATCGAACAGATAAATAGGATCAGATGATAAATATAACTTTTCCTGATAATAAGACAAAAAAATACGAAGAAGGCGTTACTGGATTAGACATTGCTAACGACATATCTTCCAGGTTGGCCAAAGAAGTCCTGGCAGTAGAAGTGAACGGGGATGTAATGGATGCCACCCGGCCTATTCGACAGGATGCCAAAATAAAACTGCTAAAATGGGAAGATGAAGAAGGCAGGCATGCCTACTGGCATTCATCTGCCCACCTGATGGCAGAAGCCCTGGAACAACTCTATCCCGGAATAAAGTTCGGCATTGGTCCGGCCATTGAAAATGGTTTTTATTATGACATTGACCCGAATGGATATAACATCACCGAAAATGATTTCCCGAAGATAGAGAAGAAGATGCTTGAACTGGCTCAGCAAAAAAGTCAGTACCTCAGGGAAGAGGTATCTAAAAACATTGCCATTGAATATTTTCATGAAAAAGGGGATGAATATAAGCTGGAATTGATTGGTGAGTTGCAAGACGGTACCATATCATTTTATTCTCATGGTAAGTTTACAGATTTATGTCGCGGTCCACACCTGCCGGATACCAGTTATATCAAGTCCGTCAAATTGTTGAATGTTGCCGGAGCCTATTGGCGGGGCAATGAGAAGAACAAACAGCTGACCAGAATTTATGGCATCACCTTCCCAAAGAAAAAAATGCTTGATGATTTTCTTGAAAAACTGGAGTTAGCCAGAAAAAGGGATCACCGTAAACTGGGCAAAGAGCTGGAACTATTTACCTTCTCACAGAAGGTGGGACAAGGATTGCCTTTATGGTTACCAAAAGGAGCCATATTGCGGGAAAAACTGGAAAATTTTCTGAAAAAAGTACAGGTGGATTATGGGTACCAACCGCTCATTACCCCGCATATCGGACAAAAAGATTTGTATGTTACTTCCGGTCATTATGCAAAATACGGACAAGACTCATTTAAACCAATCAATACCCCTGAAGAAGGTGAAGAATTCCTTTTAAAACCCATGAATTGTCCGCACCACTGTGAAATCTATAAAAGTCAGCCTCATTCTTACAGGGATTTGCCTGTGCGTTATGCTGAATTCGGAACCGTTTACCGTTACGAACAAAGCGGGGAGCTTCACGGTTTAACACGTGTAAGGGGATTTACCCAGGATGATGCCCATATCTTTTGTACCCCCGACCAGTTAAAAGAAGAATTTAAAAAAGTCATCGACATTATCCATTATATTTTCAAAACATTAGATTTTCACGATTACATCACACAAATATCTTTGCGTGATCAAAATGATCCGGAGAAATATATCGGATCAGATGAAAACTGGGAAAAAGCTGAGCAGGCCATCATTGAAGCTTGCGAAGAAAAAAAAATGAACAGCATCATAGAACATGGTGAAGCGGCATTTTACGGACCCAAGCTTGATTTTATGGTAAAGGATGCCATCGGAAGAAAATGGCAATTAGGTACCATCCAGGTGGACTATAACCTGCCCGAGCGTTTTGAGTTAGAATATATCGACTCGGATAACCAAAAGAAGCAGCCGGTCATGATTCACAGGGCACCTTTTGGATCAATGGAACGTTTTATTGCCATCCTCATCGAGCATACCGGCGGAAAATTTCCATTATGGCTTGCGCCACAACAAGTTGTGGTTCTGCCCATCAGCGATAAATATCATGAATATGCTCAAAAAGTTTTGAATTTATTAAATAATTACGATATTCGCACTCAGGTAGATGACAGAAATGAGAAGATAGGGAAAAAAATCAGGGATAATGAGCTGAAGAAGATTCCCTATTTATTGATTATTGGGGAGAAAGAACTGAATAATGGTACTGTATCCGTAAGAAAACAGGGGGAAGGAGACAAAGGAGAAATGGATCAGAAAGCATTTGTTCAGTTCCTGAAAGATGAGATAGCGATGCTTGCTCAGCAGCATCATAAAGAAGAATGAGGGATGCATGCGAGTTGAACGGTAAAAGTTCGTTTTAGAACTAGAAACATAGTTGAAATACATAAGGTTAATAAATGAATTATTTCATGTGAAATGTAGGATTGTTAAATTAAACCAAAGGAGGATCGGATATAGCTGCTAAAAGATATCATCAACAACAACAACAGCAACATGCTGTTAATCAAAAGATAAAGGCCCCCAGGGTACGGGTTGTCGGAGAAAACGTAAAAAACCCGGGCATTTATTCCATTGATGAAGCAATTAAAATTGCGGATGATTTGGAACTCGATCTGGTGGAAATTTCTCCGAAAGCAGATCCCCCTGTATGCAAAGTTATTGATTATCAAAAATTTTTGTATCAGCAAAAAAGAAAACAAAAAGAATTAAAAGCAAAAACCACCAAGGTGGTCGTCAAAGAAATACGATTTGGACCCCATACTGATGATCATGATTACAATTTTAAATTGAATCATGCCAAAAAGTTTTTATCAGATGGTGCTAAAGTCAAAGCATATGTATTTTTCAAGGGACGATCTATCATTCATAAGGAACAGGGAGAAATTCTGTTGCTAAGGTTTGCGCAGGATCTGGAAGAATATGGAAAAGTGGAGCAGATGCCTAAGTTGGAAGGAAAAAGGATGATCATGTTTATGTCTCCGAAATCAACGAAAAAGAAAAACAATTAATAAAAAATAAAATTAGGAAGCATGCCGAAGTTAAAGACGAATTCAAGTGCAAAAAAACGATTTACGTTAACCGGAACCGGTAAAATAAAAAGAAAGCACGCCTATAAAAGCCATATCTTAACCAAAAAAGAAAAGAAGCGCAAAAGGAATCTGGGGTATTTTACGACTGTTGACAAAGCAGATCGAAACAATATAAAAGGATTATTAAGACTCAGATAAACAGGGTTTATCTCATAACAGATTGTTAAACAGAATGATTCAGCCGTAAGATTCCGACAACAATTAACGGGACGCTAATCGTTCATAAAATGATAAAAGATGCCACGTTCAGTAAATTCAGTTGCTGCAAAAAAAAGAAGAAAAAAGGTTTTCGATCAAACCAAAGGTTATTTTGGAAGAAGAAGAAATGTATATACCGTAGCTAAAAATGCCCTGGAAAACAGCCTTCAGTATGCCTACAGGGATAGAAGAAAGAAAAAAGGCAACTTCAGAAGTCTTTGGATTCAAAGAATTAATGCCGGTGCCAGGGAATGCGGCATGTCCTATTCCGAGTTTATGGGAAAACTCAGTAAATCCGGTATTGAAATAAACCGAAAAGCCCTGGCTGATATGGCCATGAATCATCCGGAGGACTTTAAAGCCATTGTGGAAGAAGCAAAAAAGGCTTAAATTTCGAGGAAGGCTGCACCTTAAGCACCTTTAAAACTTAACTTTATTAAAGGAAAGGGCTTTGAGCAGCCAATTTGGCACAGGTTTTCTGGGATCCCTTTTCCTTAAGTTTAAATACCATCCTAACTTTTTGATAATGGGTATCTTATGGGTTTCAACAAACTCAATTAAGGTGCCATCAGGATCTTCTATATAGGAAAAGTGCCCGGCAGCTTCTCCCATATCAAAGCTATTTTTATCATTATGGTTTACATCGCTGTCCACCGTAAACTCGAATCCTTTTTCCCTGCATTCCTCTTTCAGGACTTCCATGCCATGAATATCATAACATAAATGGATAAAACCCAGATCCCCCCAATACCGGTCATGATAAATCTTATTCGGATCCCTGTCCTGTACCTCAATCAGCTCAATAGTTGATGAGCCAAACAAATTGCTGAAGCCTCCTTCCCTGGGTTTACCAGGTGAAAGCAGCACCCGCCTGAACTTGCTTTTTCCACCGGGAAGGGTGCTAAAATCTTCAAAGGTATCTTCTATGTCATAAATCACCTTGTCATATTCCAGAATTTCACTGTAAAGTTTTCTGGATTTTTCAATGTCGGATACCCCGATGATTGCCCCATAGGCCCCCCCGGTCAGTTTATTCTCGTTTTTATACCAACTGTTCCCTCCAACAACCTGAAAAAGATTACCATAGGGGTCATATACATAAAAAATGGGTTCTCCAAGGGGATCTTTTGATAATCCTGAAGGCAAATTATTATTGGCTTTTACAAACTTTTCATAAGTCCTTTCCACATTCTTGCTTTTGATCTTCGCTGCGAAAATTCCGTAATCCCCAAGTTTTATCTCAAAATCAGGCTCTTTTGGTGTACGGCCTTTATACTGCCAAATCTCAAAACCTCCCCCACCCTGCATATTCAATGCAAGTGCAGCATGTCTTTTTTGTGGTTTACCCCCGGTATATGGCAACATTAGCTCAGCGACCGCGTCATCTTCAAATACCCTGACATCAGTTCCAAAATTGTCCTTGTACCATGACCAGGCTTCCAGAACATTTCTTACGCCAATACCTATTTGTTGTATTCCACTGATTATTTTCTTTTCCATACGACTATTTACTATATTAATGATGTATTTTTGAAATTATAAATCAATACTTTACATTATATTCTTTGCCAGTTAATCTCTTCATCATATCCTGTCTCTCGAGGGACCAGTATGAATGGTTATTTAGTGCATGTAAGAAAACTACCTAATTATTCTTAAGTGGTTCTAAGAAGGCGTCAAGAACAAGGCATGCGAGCCTTAAGTATCAGGAGTTTACTAGTCGTAAATGACTGGTGCTTAAGGTAAGCATAACGCAGTTATTGACGTTTTCTTAGAACCACTATGTAGGACTGGCAGTTCTGGCTATGTAATAATATAAAGAAGGCAAAAACTTCCTGATATAAACCAAAATGGCTTCTTTTCCTCCCAACAACAATTCTTTCTTTTCTTGCTCAATGGATTTAATAATCTTCTTGGCTGCCTTTTGAACGTCCATTCCTTTTGCCTGCCCTTTATCCATCTTCCCGTATTTTGAACCGTCTTTTGTGATGGCATTGATTGAAATATTTGTTTTAATTCTTCCCGGTGATACAATGGTGGTTTTAATATTTTCATGAAATAATTCAGCATTCAGGGTTTCAAAAAATCCCTGCATGGCATGTTTTGATGCACTGTAGGCCGAACGTAAGGGAAAACCATACTTTCCAACTACGCTGCTGATGGCCACAATATGCCCTCCTCCATTTTTTATCATTCCCGGAAGCAATTCCTTTATCATGTGGATTCCTGAGAAAAAGTTTAATTCCATCATTTTCCTGTCAATCTCAATGGGCGTGTCTTTCGCCAGAGAACGCTGACTCATTCCTGCATTATTAATAAAGATATTCACCGGTCCGAATGCCTGAACAGCCTCCTTCACCAATCCGGGTATTATTGCTGAGTCGGTTAAATCCGCTGGTATAATTCTGCAAACCCCTCCTTTTCGCTCGCACACGTCTTTTACTTCCTCCAGCCGCTCTTCATTCCTGGCGGTGAGAATAATATGACACTTTTTTGTGGAAAATTCATAGGCAAGTGCTTCTCCTATTCCGGAGGAAGCACCGGTAATCCAGACTATCTTTGCTGCTACATCCATTTATTCGTAAGTTACGCTTTCCCCTCCTTTAATTAGTGGTTCGTTTTAGAATAATTTGTTGGTTTTCTTAGTGTCACTAGTTAGTGGCTCTGAGC
>CAYFUP010000042.1:0-19202 GCA_964346235.1 uncultured Bacteroidales bacterium
TTATGAAACCGTTTTCATTTTAACTCCCGTTTTATCTGAAAGTCAGGTAAAGGAAACGGTACAGAAGTTTAAAAATCTTTTGGAAGGAGAAAAAGCGGAAATGGTGCATGAAGAAGACTGGGGATTGCGGAAGCTGGCTTATCCCATTGACAAAAAGTCAACAGGTTTTTACCATTTATTTGAATATACTGCTGAACCAGAAGTGGTTGAAAAGATTGAACTCGAACTGCGCCGGGATGAGCGAATCATCCGGTTTTTAACAACCAAAATGGATAAACATGCAGTGGCGTATAGTCAAAAGAAAAGAAATAAAAAAGAAAAACAATCGGAGGATAAATAATGGCACAAAATCAATCGGAAATCAGGTACCTGAATCCACCAAAAATTGAAATCAAAAAGAAGAAATACTGCCGCTTCAGGAAGAACAGGATCAAATTTATTGATTATAAAGATCCTGAATTCCTCAAGAAATTTGTGAATGAGCAGGGCAAAATTTTGCCAAGGCGGGTGACAGGCACATCCTTAAAATATCAACGCAAAGTGGCTCAAGCGGTAAAAAGGGCAAGGCACCTGGCATTGCTTCCATACGTAACAGATATGTTAAAATAGTATATTGGAGGAAAAACAATGGAGATAATATTAACACAAGATATACCCAGTCTTGGCGAAAAGGATGAGATACTCAGTGTCAAGGACGGTTACGCAAGAAATTATTTAATTCCAAAAGGATTGGCCATCAAAGCCACAAAATCAGCCAGGAAAATTCTTGATGAAAACACCAAACAAAAAGCCCATAAAGAAGAAAAACTGAAAGAAAAAGCCGAAGAATTGGTTAAGCAGCTTGAAGATGTCAGCCTGTCCATTGGAACTAAAACCAGCTCCACCGGCAAAATATTCGGTTCAGTGAATAACATTCAGATAGCAGAAAAACTGGCTGAAAAAGGCTTTAGCATTGATAGAAAATTAATAAGCATTGAAAATGAACCGGTCAAGGAAGTAGGAAAGTACAAAGCCCGGCTGAACCTGCACAAAGAGGTCAAGACAGAAATAGAATTCGAAGTAATATCAGAATAAAACTTTAAAAAACCTTATTAAAAAAGGGGTGAGTCCATTCACCCCTATTTTTTTGTTTTTGTGGATTTGTGTTTTGGGTAAGGTGATTAAGAAATTTTAATGCTTTTCGGTGCTTTCTTTTTTACTTCCTCCGTTTTAGGCACCGTCACATGCAATACACCATCTTTATGGTTTGCCGTAATCTTATCGGCATCCGTTCCTTCAGGCAGTGTAAAACTTCTGTTGAATGAGCTGTAGCTAAATTCTTTCCTTACAAAGTTTTCATCTTTGTCTTCGTCTTTGGTTTCTTTTTCAGACGAAATGGTCAGCACATTGCTGTCAACATTTACATGGAAGTCATCCTTATCAAGTCCCGGTGCTGCCACTTCAATTCTGAAATCATCATTGCTTTCTACAATGTTTACTGAAGGAACGTTTACACCCGTTCTGCTTCTGAAAAAGTTTGGCCAGGTTTCTTCATTGAAAAAATCATCAATAAAATCCGGCATCATTGCTGTGTTTTGTAATCTTGGTAACATAGCTAAACCCTCCTTATTTTTTTGGTTTGACAATTATTTTCATGCCATTCTAATCATTCACATGTTCATCTAATAAATGTCAAAACCTATGCCAAGAAAAAAAACTTTTTATCATAAGTCATAATGACGTATAATTTGGGTGGTATATGCCAAATTGTCTTAATTCAGCAGGAATAAAAAAACCCTGTAGCCAATGGATCAAACAAATTTTGCCCATTTTAAAAAACACAAAAAAAGGTAAAATGTCAATGGAAAAATTTTCACAGTAATTTCACAGCATGTAAAATTCCTGCCACGTTAGGTCAAAATTATGATATAAGATGGTATTAATTAATTAATTGGATGTCTCTTTTTGCCCTTGAATGATTGTCGATCTTTATGCAGGCAATTGTATCAGGTTTATCGGTATGCCCAGGACACTTCGGAAATCTTCACCGGATTCATAAATCTGATCATCATCTTCATGATAATACCAGTTAATTTCAATGGAATGGCCCTGGTTCACAATTTCTTTCATTTCCCGTAAAATATTGACAAGCCATTTTGAGGTTGCAGAATTGAAATAAGTCAGGTTTATATTTACCTGTGTGGTGGACTTAGGTGAGCGAATGTAATCCCTTATGGCATCAAGGACTGGTTGATAATAACTTTTGGCATCTTCCGGTATTGAATTGCCACTTAACTCGAAAAGCCCCTTTTCTGGATCAAACACCAATGCAGGATCTTTTGCTGATCCTTCTATATTAATTTTTTTCATATCCACTTTTACGGTTAAAAGAAGTTTTTGTTATTATAATAACGAAAAAAAATTTGCAATACGGTTTTATTCGATGTATGGCACCCTAATAAAATCTTAATAACCTTTTATCCGATTCCATAGCCCTCAAAAATAGTAAAATGAATTATCAATCAAAATTTAAGTCCCGTTTTCCATGATTCACCTGCGGTTACCCCTTTCAGCTGATGATCAACCCTTGCCCAGGCTGATATTTTAAGCATCCGCCTGTGCGCCAGGCCGGCCATGACAATTCTTGTATTTCTTCCCGCTGCCGCAGGGACATAGTTCATTTCTTCCCACCTTTTTGGCGGTCCTGACAGGCTGGGCTTTTTTCTGAGGCTGATTATCATTGCTCCGGCTTGCCCGACCATAATTCGGCATGTCTGTCTTGGAGGTTTCATACTGACTCAAATCCAGTCTCTTGGGCCCTTTTGCTTTTTGCACTTCATTGGCATCTGAAACCGGTATATGCCCTTTCATCAGTACTGATACCACATCTTTGTTAATTTTTTGAATCATGGATTTAAATAATTCAAAGGACTCGAACTTATAAATCAGCAATGGATCCTTTTGTTCATAGGTGGCATTTTGAACCGATTGTCTCAGGTCATCCAATTCGCGTAAATGCTCTTTCCAGGCTTCATCTATGGTGGATAACACAATATTTTTCTGGTATGAAAACGACACTTCTTCTCCCCCGTTGTTATAGGCTTTTTCCAGGTTGGTGATGATATTGTAATTCTTAGTCCCGTCCGTAATAGGAATGACAATATTTTCATAGGATTTAGACTTGTTTTCATACACATCTTTAATCACCGGAAACACCTGTTTGGAAATCTGTTCCACTTTTCTTTGATGATGCTCCCAAATCAGGGTATTCAGCTTTTCTGTGATGGCTTCAGGATTGCTTTTTAAAAACTCATCTTCATTGATGGGGGTCTCCATTGAATATGTCCTTAATAATTCAAGAGAGAATCCTTCAAAGTCAGCATTATCATGATAATCCTGTACAATTTGCTCACAGGCATCAAACATCATATTGGCGATATCCACAGCCAGCCTTTCTCCAAACAATGCATGGTGCCTTCTTTTATAGATAACTTCCCGCTGGGAGTTCATCACATCGTCATATTCCAGCAAGCGTTTACGAATTCCAAAGTTGTTTTCTTCTACTTTTTTCTGCGCCCGCTCAATCGATTTTGAAATCATCCCATGCTGGATGACTTCCCCTTCTTCGAGTCCAAGCCGGTCCATGATGTTTGAAATCCGGTCAGAACCGAAAAGTCGCATCAGATCGTCTTCCAGGGAGACAAAAAACTCGGTACTACCCGGGTCCCCTTGTCTTCCGGCCCTGCCCCTTAACTGCCTGTCCACACGCCTGGACTCATGCCTTTCGGTGCCCACAATGGCCAGTCCGCCTGCCTCCCGGACTTCAGGGGAAAGTTTTATATCGGTACCCCTGCCCGCCATATTGGTAGCAATGGTCACCGTTTTCGATTTACCAGCTTCTGCAACAATTTCCGCTTCCCTTTGATGCAATTTCGCATTCAACACATTGTGCTTGATGCCACGGATTTTTAACATTTTGCTGAGTACTTCAGACACTTCAACAGAGGTAGTGCCGACCAGCACAGGCCTGCCGGCCGCTATCAGCTCCTGGATTTCCTTTATGACCGCATTATATTTTTCCCTTTTTGTTTTATAGACCAAATCGTCTTTATCCAGCCTGACTATGGGTTCATTGGTAGGTATTACGACCACATCCAGGTTATATATATTCAGGAATTCACCGGCTTCTGTTTCCGCCGTACCGGTCATACCTGCCAGCTTGTGATACATTCTGAAATAGTTCTGCAGGGTAATGGTGGCAAATGTCTGCGTAGCCGCTTCCACCTTTACATTTTCCTTTGCCTCAATGGCCTGATGTAATCCGTCCGAATACCTTCTGCCCTCCATAATACGTCCGGTTTGCTCATCGACGATTTTCACCTTGTTGTCCATCACCACATATTCCACATCTTTTTCGAAGAGGGAATAGGCTTTTAATAGCTGGTTGACCGTGTGTACCCTTTCGGATTTTATGGCATAGTCCCGCAGCATATCGTCTTTTTTCTGTTGCTTTTCCTGGGGTGACAGTTCCTCTTTTCCAATTTCCGCCAGTTCACTGCCAATATCCGGTAAAATGAAAAAATTACTGTCATCCGATGATTCTGTGATTAAATCAATTCCTTTGTCCGTCAGTTCAATAGAATTTTGTTTCTCATCAATGACAAAAAACAGCTCATCAGTGACTTCCGGCATCTTTTCATTGTTATTCTGCATGTAATGATTTTCCGTCTTCAATAACAATGATTTATTGCCTTCTTCACTGAGTAGTTTTATTAAGGCTTTGTTTTTGGGCAATCCTTTATATGCCCTCAGCAGGTAAAAACCCCCTTTCTCAGTATCCCCCTCTTTCAAGTATTTTCTTGCTTCGGTGAGCACGTTGGTGACCAGCTTCTTTTGGATATTGACGAGTTTCTCAACCTTTGGTTTATATTCATCATATAACTGAAAATCCCCTTTGGGAATAGGACCTGAGATAATAAGGGGAGTCCGGGCGTCATCAATCAACACAGAATCGACCTCATCCACAATGGAATAATGATGCTTCCGCTGCACCAGATCCTCGGGATTGATGGCCATGTTATCCCTCAAATAATCAAATCCAAACTCATTGTTTGTCCCGTACGTTATATCTGCATTATAAGCATTTCTTCTTTCCTGGGAATTGGGCTGGTGCCTGTCAATACAATCCACAGACAGGCCGTGAAACTGAAACAAAGGCCCCATCCATTCAGAGTCACGTTTCGCCAGGTAATCATTCACCGTTACCAAATGGACACCTCGGCCCGTCAGGGCATTTAAAAATATCGGAAGGGTTGCGGCCAGTGTTTTTCCTTCACCTGTGGCCATCTCGGCGATTTTACCCTGATGCAATACCACCCCGCCAATCAACTGAACATCATAATGCACCATGTCCCAGGTGATCTCATTTCCCCCGGCAAGCCAGTGATTATGATATATGGCTTCATCTCCGCTTATTTCAACAAAGTCAAAATCAGTAGCCAGGTTTCTGTCAAAATCATTAGCCGTTACATTCAAGGTTTCATTTTCCTTTAGCCTTCTGGCAGTTTCTTTTATGACAGCAAATGCCTGAGGCAATAATTCATTCAAGACCTCTTCAAGCTTTTCATCAATTTGCTTTTCAAGCTTATCAATTTCATCATAGAGGGATTCCTTTTTTATAATGTCTGTTTCCTGCTCCGCCTTTTCTTTTAGCTTCTTTATTTCATTGTTTTCATCAACGATAAAATCATATATGGTTCTTTTCAGCTCTTTGGTTTTGTTTCTCAGCTCATCATTTGTTAAGGACTGTAAATCCTTATACTCATTGTTGATGGCTTCTACATATGGACTTAATTCCTTTAAATCACGTTCATATTTGTTGCCAAAGAATTTGGTTAAAACATTGGTAATAATACTCATTCCTGAATCATTTATTTTTTTAGTGAAACAAAATTACGACAATTTGAATAATAATTATATAACGATGCTTTTCAATTTCAGCAGTCCTACCTAATTTCTATCAAAAACCAAACCAATCCATCCCAAAATATATACTTCTCCCAAATATCATAATTCCCCTCAAAAAAACTCCCCCAAAAAACAAATATGCGTGCAACAATAATCCTCAAAAAAAATAACTACCGTCAATTTATTGCCACGAATTTAGTATATTGCAATTTTGTTAAAACCTTAACTATCATGAAGCATTTAGTCCTTTCCATCCTAATCACCATACTTACAGTCCCTTCATATTCAGGCAAAAAGCCTCAAACTGCCCCGGTGAATCCCCATTTCCTGGATTACCTGGAAAATAAAAAATCGGGAAAACATCTAAAAAGCACGATTGACTCGAAAGGAATGGGATTTATTCCATCACCCATGTATTATCAGCTTGACAATCCGGCAAAAAATAAATCCCAATTGAAGTCGGCTCAGGCATTGCCTGCCACCTACGATTTAAGAGATGAAGACCTGGTAACCTCTGTCAAAGATCAGGGAGCATTGGGATCATGCTGGACCTTTGGGGTGGTAGGTGCCCTTGAATCAAATTGGCTGGTAAATGGATACGGAGCGTTTGACTTATCCGAAGAAAACATGGCAACCTGTCATGGCTTCGAATGGCAAAAAAATGATGGAGGAAATTATGACATTGCCACCGCCTACCTGAGCACTTTTCAGGGGCCTTTGGAAGAGTCGGAGGATCCTTACACCGAAAGCCCGATATCAATATGCAAGACCCTTGGAAAAGATGTTTCGCCTTTCAAATATGTTACAGAAGCCAGATACCTGGCAAAGGACGAACAAAATATCAAAAGGGCCATCATGGAACATGGCGGGGTGGCCGTAGGATTGCATATTGATTTTGCCTACCAGGATTATTTTAATTCTCAGGATAATACCTTTTATTATGGAGGAAGAGATGCCCAGGACCATGGGGTGATGCTGGTCGGATGGGATGATAACATCACGGTGACCGGTGGACCGAAAAGTCCGGAAGAAAATCCGCAAGGTGCATGGATCGCCAAAAATAGCTGGGGCACCAGTTTTGGCGACAACGGGTATTTTTACATTTCCTACCAGGATACCCGTGTGGCATTGCGACCGACTTATTTTCCGAAAATCAGAAACAAGGATGAAATAAAAAACATCTATTTTCACGATGAATTGGGCGCCATCAGCTCCATTGGTTATGGAAATACCAGTTACGGGCTGGTCAAATATACCGCTGATTCAAAAGAATTTATCGAAAAGATCGGCACGTATATCGTGTCAGCCGGTTCGGTCATAGACATTGAAATTTATGAGGAATTTGACGGGACCACATTAAGCAATCAGCTGGGTTCCAGAAGTAAAATTAACTGTCCCAATGCTGGTTATTACACGTTTGATGTACCGGCCCTTGTTGAAGGGGATTTTTATGTCTTAATCAAATACTTCTCCCCGTATTTCGAATATCCGGTACCCATCGAAGCCGAAGTGGAATTATACGCTTATCCCGAAATTGCAGAAGATGTCGCCTGGATAAGTGAGGATAAAGAAGACTGGGACACCTTAGGCAAAGACACCGAAGATTTTAAATATGATGTTTGCATCAGGGCTTATTCCAGGAACATCGAAACCCCTTATCCTTCATTTACGATTGGCAGTGAGAATGTTTGCCTGAATGAGTCCAATGTGTTCAGCAATAAATCTTTGGGAGAAATAACATCCTATTCCTGGGATTTTGGTAAAGGAGCTTCCCCGCAAACTACTGATACAGAAGGCCCTCATGAAGTGACCTACACCACTTCCGGAAAGAAAACCATATCCCTTACCGTGACAGGGCCAGGCGGCTCCAATACCTTTACCCGGCAAAACGCTTTTGAAGTGTCCGAGCAGCTGAATGTATTCACCCCTTATCCCAATTTATATATTGGCGAAAAAGACACCATTGATCTGGTCGCTTTCGGAGCAGAAACATATGAATGGGCGCCCGCCACAGGCTTATCCTCCACAACCGGACAAATGGTGGATGCTTTCCCGACAGACACCACCGTTTACACGGTAACCGGAACCCAGGGGGCCTGCAGTGGAACAGATGAAATTACCGTTCATATACTCCCCTCTCCTTCTAATGATGATATTTGCGACGCCATGGAAGTCAAATTGGGAAAAAACGGGATTTTTACCAACCGGTATGCCACGGTTGAGCAAAATGAACCATGGCCACCTATGAACGGCTGTTTTACTCAGAATGGATGGTGTGATGAGTATCAGGGAAGAAGGAAAAACCCGCTGGACAACAGCATATGGTTTTACTTTTACGGACCCGAAGGAGGAAAAGCCTCATTCAGAACGGACTCGATAGATACCCAGATGGCCATTTACAAAGCGGCAAGTTGTCAGGAAATTTTTAACGGCAATTATGAACTGGTCGCTGCCAATGATGACTATATCGAAGAAGAACCTTACTGGGCAGGCATTGACCTGGTAAACCTTACTCCCGGTGCGCGTTATTGGATCCAGATTGACGGAAGTGGCGGAGGAACGGAAGGGTATTTTAATTTATATATTTCAGAAGATCAGTTCTCAAACATTCATGAATACAATCTGGCCAAGAGCGAAATGTACCATGTATATCCGAATCCTTCCACCGGCCGGTTTAACATTGCATTTAACGGCGAGAAATCCAGGGAGGCATCCATCAAACTCTATAACATCAATGGAGAAGAAAAAATATTGCATCACCGCGTCAGGCTTTACAAAGGCAGCACCATTGATCTTCACCTGAACAATTACACCCCGGGCATATACCTGCTTAAAATCATCTCGGATGAAGGGATTCACACAAAAAAAATCCTTAAGGAATAATGGCGTGCCGGAAATGATAGATTACACGAAATAATGGCGTGCCGGATAGATTGGTCAGCACTTTTCATAAACGGCCAACGCTAAAGGCATTTCTTTTATCTCCATGATTTCATCAGCTCCAAAGTGGCATTATCAGCGGAATGTCAGCGGTGAAAATGCCCCCCACCTTAAATCCTAGCAGTCACATGTGCCTGTCATGTCCATGATTTGAGCAGCTCAGAAACGGCATTATCAGCGGAATGTCAGCAGTATAAAAATGTTGCCGGGCCATCCCGCATCAAGGTTTGATGTAAAATGGCCTTTATCGGTCCATGTTACGAATTATTTCATCTCCGAATTCCGAAGTCTTAAGCAGGGTAGCCCCTTCCATCAGTCTTTCAAAATCATAAGTCACCCTTTTGTTGGTGATGGCCCCTTGCAAACCTTTTCTTATGAGGCGGGCGACTTCGTACCATTTGATATGATCAAACATCAGGGCACCGGATAAAATGACAGAACCCGGGTTGACCTTATCCTGGTTGGCATATTTCGGAGCGGTACCGTGGGTGGCTTCAAAGATGGCATGACCGGTCTCGTAATTGATATTTGCCCCCGGGGCAATTCCAATTCCCCCTACCATTGCTGCCAACGCATCCGAGATATAATCTCCGTTCAGGTTTAAGGTGGCGATGACAGAATATTCCTTGGGTCGCGTTAATATTTGCTGCAGAAAAGCATCGGCTATGACATCCTTGATGACGATATCCTTACCGGTTTTTGGATTTTTCATAATGCACCAGGGACCTCCATCGAGCAATTCAGCACCAAATTCATTTTTTGCCAGCTCATATCCCCAGTCCCTGAATGCCCCTTCCGTAAATTTCATGATATTGCCCTTATGCACCAAAGTGACCGAAGGCAGATCATGCAGAATGGCATAATGGATGGCTGCCCTGACCAATCGATCCGTCCCTTCTTCTGAGACCGGCTTGATTCCGATGGAGGAAGATTCCGGAAAACGGATTTTATTTACCTTCATTTCGTCTTTCAGAAAGTCAATCATCTTCTTCACTTCACTGGTGCCATTCATCCATTCGATGCCGGCATAAATATCTTCAGCGTTTTCCCGGAAAATAACCATATCGGTGGCGGAAGGATCTTTCACCGGACTGGGTACACCCTCATAATACCTGACAGGCCTGAGACAAGTATATAAATCAAGAATTTGCCGCAATGCCACGTTTAGCGAGCGGATTCCTCCGCCGACCGGGGTGGTGAGTGGTCCTTTAATGGCGACCAGATACTCCCGGATGGCATCCAGGGTATCCTGCGGCAACCATTCTCCTTTCAGATTTTTTGCCTTTTCTCCGGCATAGACTTCCTTCCAGACGATGGATTTTTTACCGTCAAAAGCTTTCGCCACTGCGGCATCGAAAACTTTTTGAGAAGCAGCCCAAATATCCGGGCCGGTTCCGTCTCCTTCTATAAATGGAATAATGGGATGATCAGGTACTTGCAGAATGCCATTGTTTTGTGTTATTTTTTTTCCTTGCATGGGTCAAATGATTTATGAGTTTTATTAATTGATTTATGGTATCATTGTTTTTATCCCTTGTTGCACATTATGGAGGCATGCTTTTTCAATATTCCTGATAATCATGGCTTCACAGATGCTCCTCCATCCCTGTTCCTATTCAAAATCCAGGTTAAACTTTTTTTTCAGCAATTCAAGGTTTTCATTTTTTTGTTTCATATGCTGATATTTGTCCTCAGAAGTATAAGGTTTAAATTCATCGTTTGATTCCTTCACCATTGTTTCGAATGAGATTTTATCATTGTGAAGGGCTTTTCTTAAAGCATCAAGCAGCTCATATTGTTTACTGCGAATTGACTCAGCCTGCAAAGTATTTTCAACATGGAATTCAATCACAAAGTTATCCTGCAAGAAGGGATTCACGGCATTAATGATGCTTGCCAATCTAGGTTGTGATCTGGCATACTCATGCTGCAGCTCCTTCCATTTTTTTTCCAGTTCATCCTGGGTGAACGTTATATTTTTTTTTTCTTCATCCGGTTTTCCCTGAGCCTTTTCCTGAGCGTCGTCGGTTAAAGAATCATCCGCTTGAGCCGCGGAATTTCGAACCCCTGAATTATTATTGAGGGCAGATTTAATGGAAAAAGATTGTTTCTTAAAAGATTTATCAGCTACTGCTGAATCATTAGAGATATTCTGAATCGTTTGTGATGAACCATTGCTGTCATCTGCAGACTTTGATTTTCTTTGATTGTTCCCCTCTTCCACTAGTTTATTGCTGCCTTCTTCATTGGCTTTTTTTTTTGAACTTTCGGTCAGGTTAGCCAGGGCAACCAACGCCAACTCCACGTGCAAACGCTTATTATTGCTGGATTTATAGTTTAAATCACAATTATTTATGATGCTTAAGGCTTTGTAAATAAATAGCGAAGAACATTTTTCAGATTGCTCTATATACCTTTTTTTAATGGCATCCCCCACTTCCATCAGTTTTATGGTACCGGGTTCACTGCTCACCAGTAAATCGCGGAAATGGCTGCTTAAACCGGTGATAAAATGATGCGCATCAAATCCTTTATCAAGGACTTCATCAAATATCAGCAATGATTCAGACACATTGCCTGCCAGAAATGCATCCACCAGCTTAAAATAATACTCATAGTCCAATACATTCAGGTTAAGAATGACCTGATCATAGGTAACATTATTTTCCGAAAAGCTTACCACCTGGTCGAATATGGATAATGCATCCCTCATTGCCCCGTCAGCTTTGAGGGCTATCACATTCAGGGCTTCCTTTTCATGGTTGATTTTTTCTTTTTCAGCTATGTCCATTAAATATTGAACAGCATCAGCCACTTTTATCCGCTTAAAGTCATAAATCTGGCAGCGGGAAAGTATGGTTGGAAGAATTTTATGTTTTTCGGTCGTAGCCATGATAAATACAGCGTGGGACGGAGGTTCTTCCAGGGTTTTCAGGAATGCATTAAATGCCTGTGGAGAAAGCATATGAACTTCATCGATGATATAGACGCTATATTTACCTACTTGTGGAGGTACACGCACCTGATCAATCAGGTTTCGTATATCATCCACTGAATTATTGGAGGCCGCATCCAATTCATGGATGTTGAATGCCCGGGACTGATTAAAGGTTTTGCATGATTCACAATCATTACAAGCTTCCCCTTCAGGAGATAATTGTTCACAATTGATGGTTTTTGCAAATATCCGGGCACAGGTTGTTTTCCCAACGCCGCGTGGACCGCAAAACAAATAGGCCTGGGCAATATGGTTGTTTCTAATGGCATTCTTTAAAGTCGCAGTAATGGACTCCTGTCCAATTACAGAATTAAAATCATGTGGCCGGTATTTTCTTGCAGAAACAATAAAATTATTCATAAGGTCCTTATGGTATTTCTGCAAATATATAAATTTTGCCCGGATTGAATCAGAAACTTCAAACAGCTATGCAAGGGAATGATGAACATCATGAGCAATGAATATTTAATACATTATTTTACAGGAAATTATTGTTCCAAAACCATATATCAATTATCATTATATACAAACTATTTTTAAAAAAGCTCGAAATATGTAATAATTGTTAAAAGAGATCAATGACATCTTTGTTTATATAACTGTCATTCAATGCTTTGTAAATTTTTGCATAAATAGTATTTCTTTTCGTATATATTTTCATATAAAATCGCTAAATATGAAGGTTTTATAAAAATTTACACAAGATTTTATCCCCCATTCTTAACTTTAAATTTACATTGAATGGCAAATCTTAAATATCTGAATTTCTGATTTTTAACAAATAATGCGTAAGTAAAAAAAACGTATAAAAAAGCGGAAATTAACCGCTATTTTGAATTAAAATCAAGCTAATCCTTACAAAATGGAGGTTTGATATTTTTTTTTATTTTTTTTTTTTATTTATTTTGTCAGCGGGAATAATTATTAACTATTTATAAACCTAAATTTAATTTCCATGAAAAAATTATCGTTTTTACTTGCGATGCTTGTGTTTGTATGTTTTCAATCACATGCACAAGTGACCATT
The DNA here is from genome assembly GCA_964346235.1 of uncultured Bacteroidales bacterium. GTDB lineage: Bacteria > Bacteroidota > Bacteroidia > Bacteroidales > CAYFUP01 > CAYFUP01. The sequence continues at coordinate 12,912 of CAYFUP010000042.1, forward strand.
ACTGGTCTAGTAACCAGTTCAGAGGATGGCGCCCCGGTGCCGGGCGCATCAGTAGTTGTTGATGGGACTACTATTGGAACCGTCACTGAAGCTGATGGTAGTTACTCCTTAGAAGTTCCTGAAACAGCGGAAACTTTGGTGTTTAGTTTTGTCGGAATGCGCAGCCAGGAGGTTGACATTGACGACAGAACGACGATTGATGTTCAACTTGTCCCGGATGTAGTGGGATTGGATGAAGTAGTGGTAACTGCCCTGGGCATTAGCCGCGAAAAGAAAAGTCTGGGTTATTCCGTTCAGGAAGTATCCGCAGATGATTTGGATGATGCTGCTCAGACGGACGCACTTAGCGCCTTACATGGTAGGGTGTCAGGGGTTCAGATTTCATCCTCCACTTCAATGGGTGGTTCAAACCGTGTGCTTATCAGGGGTGCTAAATCCATTACCAGTGAGAACAGGCCTTTGATTGTGGTTGACGGAATTCCCATTGACAATTCGAACTTCAACTCATCCAGTGCCAATGCAGGTTACGGGGGATATGACTATGGGGATATGTTAAATGACATCAATCCCGAAAACATTGAAAGCATATCCGTACTAAAAGGCGGAGCAGCTTCTGCACTTTATGGTTCAAGGGCTGCAAACGGTGTGTTGGTGATCACCACCAAGCAGGCGCAAACCGGCGTGGAAGATTTTGCAGTGGAAGTGAATTCCAAATTGGGTTTTGAGCAAGTTTATCTGCTTCCGCAATTACAAAGAAAATATGGAGGCGGTACTGTGATATCAGACGCTGATGGCGGTATCAATGGATTTCAACAGGTAACCATAGACGGAAGCAATTACCTGGTACCTCAATATCAGGTTGATGAAAGCTGGGGTCCAAAGTACGATCCGAATGTAGAAGTATTGCACTGGAATGCCTTCTCCCCGGAAAGCTATCCGGAAGATTACTTAAATCCCAGGCCATGGGTTGCCCCGGATAATGATGTTATTGATTTTTATGAAATGGGAAGAAATTTCACCAATTCATTTGCCATCCGGCAATCCGGTCAGGACTACGGTGTAAGGTTTTCCTATACCAATACTGATGTAAAGGGAACGATGCCGAACTCAAGTCAGGACAAGAACAATTTCTCATTAAGCGGCAAAGTCAACCTGTTGGACAGGTTATCCGTCGATGCAAATCTAAATTATATCAATCAATATACCAAAGGCCGTCCCGAATTAGGATATGGCGACAATAGCGTGGGACAAAAATTCTTCCAGTGGGGTCAGAGGCAGCTGGATTATGAAGAACTAAAAGATTATAAAGAAAATGACGGAGACCAAAGGACATGGAACCGTTTGGCATGGGACAATCCGAATCCGAAATATTCTGATAACCCATACTGGATTGCTAATGAAAATTATCCCGATGATGAAAGGGATCGTTTCTACGGTAAAGTAAGCCTATCTTACGAACTACTGGATAACTTATTCCTGAAAGGTTCTGCATACGGCGATAACTATACATTTTATGTTAGAGAACGGGTAGCCGTTGGTTCACAAGCCACCCCAAGGTATTATGAAGCAGTAAGGAATAATTCCGAATACAACTACGAAGGAATGTTGAGTTATTCAAGGCAGCTTCAGGATATTAACCTCAGCGGTTTTGCCGGTGTAAATCAAAGAAAATACCGTTTGGATATGAACCGTGGGGAATCATCCGGTGGACTGGTTGTTCCTGAAATATACTCCCTGCTGAACTCAGCTGATGATCCTTTGACCAACGATTATACAGAAGAAAAACAGGTAAACAGTGTATTTGGTAATGTCGCATTTGACTACCGCAGCATGGTATATCTGGAAGGAACATTCAGAAATGACTGGTCCTCTACTTTGCCGGAAGATGAGAATTCCTATTTCTATCCCAGTGTTTCTGCAAGTTTTGTCTTTTCAGAAGTTACAGATTTCTCCTGGTTAAGCTTCGGTAAAATCAGGGTTAACTGGGCTCAAACCGGTAACGATACAGATCCATACCGTGTTATCAATACTTACCTTTATACCCAGCCTCCAACGAGACCGGGTGGATCCTTCCAGGGAACACCGAGGCTTTGGGCTGAAGACGATTTACCAAACATCGCTTTGAAAGCTGAGCAGACCACCTCGACTGAATTCGGTATTGATTTGGCATTCTTTAATAACCGGTTAGAGCTGGCTGCCACCTATTTTAATGATGTAACCACCGATCAGATTATGCCGCTGGAGGTTTCCAAATCCACCGGTTATGACAGCAAATTCATTAATGCCGGTGAAATGCAAAACAGTGGTATTGAACTTACTGCCGGATTGGTTCCATTGGATATCAATGATTTCCAATGGCGAATTTTTGCCAACTACACCAAAATCAATAATGAACTCACCAAATTGTACAAAGACATCGAAGCCATTGATATTCAAAGGGCTCCTTTCGGCGGTGTTTTCCTGCGTGCCAGCTTAGGCGATCGTTATGGAATGCTATGGGGTACCGATTACATTTATGATGATGATGGCAACAAAGTGGTGGGAGACAATGGTCATTACCTGGCTACTCCTGACCTGGTTCCATTGGGTTCTGTTATACCGGATTTCAATTTAGGCATCCGCAACACTTTCTCCTATAAGAATATTGATTTTAATGTGTTGTTTGATATACAACAAGGTGGTAAATACTATTCCATCTCCCACATGTGGGGCATGTACTCAGGAATGCTTGAAGAAACAGCCCAGACCAACGATAAAGGAAACGAAATTCGTGATCCTGTATCAGAAGACGGCGGTATCAAGCTTGACGGGGTAAAAGGTGATGTCACCTTTAATGATGATGGAACGTATGAAGTGACCAATACCACGCCAAACGATACCTACGTATCAGCCATTGGCTGGGGGGCAAGGCATTATCATGGATATGGCACGCCAAGTGCACAAAGTACTTTTGATGCCGACTATATCAAATTGAGAGAAGTTTCCATTGGATATACCTTACCAAATGCTTTCTCCGGCGTTGTTGAAAACATCAGGGTAGGCCTTTACGGAAGGAACCTGTTGACATTCGGTCTTGATCAGCCCGGATTTGATCCTGAAATGGCCACGACCGGTTCAGGAAATGTTCAGGGTTTTGATGGTGGTTTAATGCCTACAGCCCGTACGTTTGGTTTAAATTTACAATTACAGTTTTAACCTAGTTAGAAAAATCTAAAAATTTTAAGATAATGAAGACATTAAAATCAATATTTATCATAACATTGCTGGCAGGAATTCTATTCTCTGCATGCGATGTGGATTATTTCGATAATCCGAATGCGCCTACTGTTCCTCCCACTTCTGCAATCCTTAATTCAGCCTTGTATCAGCAAGTTTACGATACCAGGGATGAATGGTTTGCCGGAAGGTTTACCACTGTGACCATGCAATATTTTCAACAATCTGAATACGGTGACGAAGACCGCTATGGTTATCGTGAATCCATCAGGCAGACATGGACTGACTTGTATCTGAACTGTGAAAACTTAAGAAAAGTCATTGAGTTTAACACCGGCGAGGAAACCAAGACTGCAGCTGCCGCTTATGGTGCCAATGAAAATCAGATAGCCCTGGCCCGTGTGATGCTGGCATGGAGTTTTAATATCATGACCGACACCTGGGGTGATATTCCTTACTATTCCTATGGCAGTGATAATCCGGATTTTCAAGCGCTGAAATTATCCGGTGTTGATCCAGAGGATGAAATCCTTGAACCGGCATATGCTGCACAGGAAGACATCTATGCCGACATTTTAAATGAACTGGATGAAGCTGAAGCACAGTTTGATCCAACCAAACCGGCCATGGACGGAGATAACATTTACAACGGTGATATAGAAAAATGGAGAAAATTCGCCAATTCCCTGCGTTTGAGGATCGCTCTGAAAATCAGGGGTGTGAATCAGTCCCTGGCTGACCAGCACATTGCTGATGCCCAAACCGGTGTTGGGGTATTCACCTCCAATGATGACAATGCCATTTTTACCTTTGAAGCCAATGATAAAAGCGGTGCTCCATTTTATCGTGCTTACAATGTTGACAATCGTAGCGATTTTGCTGCTGGATTGAGCTTCGTCGAACTGTTAAAAGGTAACAACCTGACCGATCATGATGGCAATGATATCACCACCAATCCATTTGCCGGTATTTCCGATCCAAGGTTGCCTATTTTCGTTCAACCTAATTCTGACGGCAACTACGTAGGCATGTTTATTGCCGAAAACTCTTCAGAAGCTGCCGTTTTGAAAAAAGAATCCTTGCCGGGTGATATGTTAATCAACAAGCCAGATTATGGAGAACCCCTGATGGAGTATGCTGAAGTTGCCTTCATCCTGTCAGAATTGAACGGATGGGATCAAACCGAATACGAAAACGGTGTGCGGGCTTCCATGCAACGATGGGGCGTTGCTCAGGCTGACATTGATGCATATGTTGCTGCGCTTCCGGCTGCCGGCGAAGAAACCGTATTGACCCAAAAATACATTGCACTCTATATGCAGCCCCATACGGCATGGGCAGAATACAGAAGAACCGGTTATCCGGAAACTTTAATCATGCCCAATGATGATTATACCCTTTTTGTTCCCAACTATAGCGATAAAGGAACTGATACCACCTATAACTACACCTTTACCCCGATACCAGATGTTACAGACCTTCCATACAGGATGAGGTATCCGCAATACGAAAGAACCCTGAACGGTGAAAACCGTTCTGCTGCCGTTGCTAAACTCAATAACGGAGATGCCGTTGTTTCAAAATTATGGTGGGACGTAGTGGATTAATTTCACTATTTTTAAAATAGCGTTTTTTTTCAAAAAAGGTTGCAGTTCAACTGCAGCCTTTTTTTATGTTTTGATTTATGCAAATTATTATATTTTTTTAGGGTTAAATTTAACAAAACATCATTTTTTTTGTAACTAACCTATATAATAATAGGGGTAAATAAATAATTAATAAAAAATAGAATTAAATTTTCATTTTCAAATTATTATAATAAATTTGCATTTTGAATGAAATTTTAATTGAGTAGCTATGAAATCATTTATTTTCAAAATAGTTGGGTTGTCTTTATTAATAATTGCAATCGGCGAAGAAATAACTGCCAAATCGCAGGATCTAGAAGAAAAGAAGTTTTTATTCGAAAAACAACTTGATAATGCAAATAATATTGATGTAAGCCTGTCATTATTTCAGGGGCATTATTTGGGGAATGAGATTGCAAGAAAACTCTTGATCATACAAGAGCTTTACACGCATACACTACCGGGAACACCAACCAATCCGGGTACGCAGACCATCATTGATAAACCCAATATTTATTACGGGATCAAAAAAATGGACAAATATTACAAGCGTGCCATACGAAAAGATGATATAACTGAAGAACAAGCCAGAAAAGAATTTAAACATTTTTTAAACATTGGCATTTCTATCGTCCATCAAGATACTGAAGAATTTGAAGAATTTCTTAAAAACAACCGTAAACGGGAAGAAACCGTTGAAGCCTTCAGCATGATTAAATTAAAATAAGCAATCATTCATATAATTTTTGGTATTTTTCCTGAATGAAACGCTTGTTCCCCCTGACCTTATTATTTGGTTTTATTCTGAGTTTGAATGCCCTGAGGTTTTGCTGCAATCCTCGCAAACCAATATTTATGATACCATCACAGTGGAAGAATTGCTGCCAATTTGATGGGAGCAGTTTTCAAGCTTTTTTGTTCCGAAAAAACCTCATTTTTATTCGCTTAAATCATAATTAAAAAAATGATTTTCAAATAAATACAATTACAATGCTATAGACTTTTCTTTTCTATACCATGGAACCCTCATGCTTTATTGCCTTCAGCGAGCTCGTAAACCCGGTTCATATCTTTGTTGCATGCGACAGTGCATGCGGGTTTCACCAGTTATTTCTGGGTTGCGGCACTAAGAGAACCAGTTTTACAAAGTTAATTCATCAAGTTGATTCATATTGAAAAGAATTTTTTATATCTTTGAACTAGTGTTGGAGAGTATAAATCCTTCATTCAATATTGTTGACAGCAAAGAGATGAAAAGCGTTTAAGAATTCACTGGAGGCAAATAAGCTTTTGGATTCGCTGGAGGCAAATAGCCATGAGGGCTCCATACGGTTTGAAACGGAAAGTTGGTTTTAGAATTGATTATTTATTTGAAATACAATGGTTTAATTAAATATTTATCACGTATGAACCCCTCATTCACTATCGTGCACAAAAGGAGATGAGA
>CAYFUP010000043.1:0-19199 GCA_964346235.1 uncultured Bacteroidales bacterium
GAACAATGTGGTTTATTAGAGATATTTTACGAAAAACTGGAAGCATTTTGCCGGTTGCTTGACAACCATCAAAAGCATGTATTGGAGTTCCGTCATCATTCCTGGTGGGATATCCGGATATATGAAATACTAAGAAAATACAAGGTGGCTTTCTGTCTTGTTTCCACTCCTGTTGGCCTTCCGGAGGATCCCATTCAGACGGCAGATTTTACCTATTTCCGGTTTCACGGAAGTGATGAATGGTATAATCATGATTATCAGGAAGAAGAATTAAAGCAGTGGAAAAATAAACTATCAGCCATGCAAAATTTAACTGCTCTTTTTGCTTTTTTTAACAATGACTACAATGCCAATGCTGTCCAAAATGCACAAGCATTCCGGGGAATGCTGGATTATTAAGGTATATAGGAAATACGTTCTTCAAAAGATTCTTGTTTATATTGTCTCCACCCATAAGCACCCTGATTGAATTCAAGAACAAAATTATTCCACCCCAAAAATCAACATTTCATGATGGGGGTGTTATATAATATTTTAAAAAATACCATTCATTACCCCCGAAAATTCCGGGAATTAAAAAAAAATTGTTAAAAAATATCAACTTTTAATGAAAAAAGTTGTTTTGTATTATAATTTATATTATTATTGCAAGATAAAATTACAATTTATAGCGAATATGTACTTTTAAGTAAAAAACCAAAAATTAATAAGATGATGACAGCAAAAGATTTTTTTGAGTATGCTAAAAAACACGGAGCCGAAATGGTGGATTTGAAATTTAGCGATTTGCTTGGCTCCTGGCAGCACTGCAGTTTTCCCATTGAAACATGGGATGAAGATACCTTCAAAGAAGGAATTGGTTTTGACGGTTCCTCCATCAGGGCGTGGCAGGATATCCATATGTCTGATATGGTGGCTATTCCTGATCCAAGTACCGTAAAGTTGGATCCGTTCTTCGAAAAGCCAACCGTCAGCGTAATTGCTGATATCTTCGACCCAGTTACCCTTGAACCTTATAGCAGGGATCCCCGCTATATTGCGCAAAAAGGAGTAGAACATCTGAAAAAGTCAGGCATCGGCGATACCGTTTTTATTGGTCCGGAACCTGAATTTTTCATTTTTGATGAAATCCGTTATGACCAAAAACAAAACCTGGGAATGTATCAAATAGACTCCAATGAAGGAGCCTGGAATACCAACAGGATTGAAGAACCTAACCTGGGTTACAAACCAAGTTACAAAGGGGGATATTTCCCGGTTAGTCCCACCGATACCCATCATGATTTGAGGGGCGAAATGGTTTATGCCTTGCGTGAATTAGGGATTGTGGTAGAAGCGCATCACCATGAAGTGGGTACAGGCGGACAGGCTGAGATTGATATGAAATTCGAAGATATGTTAAAAATGGCGGATCAATTCATGTGGTATAAATATGTCATTAAGAACATTGCCCTCAGAAATGGCAAGACCATCACTTTTATGCCCAAACCCATATTCCAGGATAACGGAAGCGGGATGCATACCCATTTATCCATTTGGAAAGATGGCAGTCCTTTATTTGCCGGTGATAAATATGCAGGACTTTCAGATATGGCGCTTCATGGAATTGCCGGGGTGCTGAAACATGCAGCCAGCTTACTGGCTTTTGCCGCACCTACATCCAACTCCTACAGAAGATTGGTGCCCGGTTTTGAAGCTCCGGTCAACCTGGCCTATTCCCAGCGAAACCGTTCAGCGGCTGTGAGAATACCCATGTATTCCAAATCACCTAAATCCAAACGTTTTGAATTCAGGTGCCCTGATCCTACTGCCAACGGTTACCTGATGTACACTGCCATGCTGATGGCGGTAATGGATGGAATTGAGAACAAGCTCGATCCCGGAAGCCCGCTGGATAAAAACATTTATGATATGACAGTCAAGGAACTTGAACAGGTGCCTAAAGTTCCGGAATCACTGGATGAAGCATTGTATGCGCTCGAATCGGATCATGAATATCTGAAAAAAGGCAATGTATTCACCGATGATCTGATAGAGACTTACATCGAATACAAGCGCGAGAATGAACTCAAAGAACTGGCGTTGCGTCCGCATCCGTATGAGTTTTTCTTGTATTACGACAGTTAAGAGAAGGAAGAAGCAAAAGTAGTAGTTTCGGTTTTTCATAGTAGCATATTTTTTTTAGGTTAGCTGAAAGGGTGTCATGAGTTATTTCATGGCACCTTTTTTTTTCAATAAAGCTCATATGATTATAATAAACCGGGTTAATAATCAGTTAATAATTTTACATTCATGAGTTTCGATATTTTAGAAGAATTAGTGTATTTTTATCAACATTAAAAATTCATTACATTTACATTTTTGAAAAAGATAACTTTATGGAAAGATCAAATATTCTCGTATTCATTTTTTTAATATTATTAATTCCTTCATTTGGTCAGAACAAAAAGCTTAATAATGCAGAGGCTGCTTATCAGGCCGGAGAATATGATGTAGCGGTGGATTTGTTTAAAGATGTTTACCAGGAATTGACTGATGATGAAATAAAGAAGGAGATTCTTTTCAAGATTTCGGAGTGCTACCGGATAACCAATCGATCCAGAAATGCTGAATTATGGTACAGAAAAGCTATCAGGAAGGAATATTCCGATCCCATTGTTTATTATTATTATGCCGAAGCCTTGCGGATGAATGAGGAGTTTGATGAAGCGCTGGAGCAATATCAAAAATATCATGAGCTCGTACCCGATGATCCCAAGGGTGAAAAAGGCATCACTTCATGCAACCTGGCCAAAAAGTGGAGAGAAAATCCAACCAACTACCAGGTGGAAGAAATGAAGTTTTTTAATTCCAGGGAAAGCGATTTCAGTCCGGTATTTGCAAGTGAAGATTACAACACGGTATATTTTACTTCCAACAGAGACGAGGCTACCGGGGAGGAGATCCATGGCGCCACCGGATATGATTTTTCCGACATTTTTGTTTCCGCCAAAAACAGGAGAGGTCGCTGGAGTGATCCGGAACCCATTAATGGTGAGGTCAATACCTTATTTGAAGAAGGGGTTTGTTCTGTAAATGGGGATTATAATGCTTTGTACTTTACTCGTTGTCAGAAAGAAAAAAAGAAAAAATATGGATGCCAGATTTATGTGGCTCAAAAGCAGGGGGATAGCTGGGAGGAGCCCAAACCTCTCAAACTGGCAGATGACAGTCTCGTGGTAGCCCATCCGGCTCTTTCTGCTGATGGCACCTCTTTATACTTTGTATCCGATATGCCCGGTGGTTACGGGGGAAAAGACATATGGATGGCTCTGAAGTCCACTTCCGGAGATTTTGTTGACCCGGTAAATCTGGGAGGTGATATCAATACAGACCGGGATGAGATGTTTCCTTTCGTTCATTCGGATGGTTCTTTGTATTTTTCATCTAACGGACATATCGGATTGGGTGGATTGGATATCTATAAAGCGGAAAGACAAGGTTCCGGTTGGAAAGTGACCAATATGCGCTATCCCGTCAATTCTACGTCAGACGATTTTGGGATTGTTTTTGAAAGTGAGGTCGAGAGGGGTTATTTTTCTTCCAATCGTGACGGACTTCATGGTACGGATGACATTTATTCCTTTTATCTGCCGCCGCTTAAGTTCAGGATTACTGGCGGATCCTTGCTTGATAAAAAATCTGAAGCACCTGTTGGTGATGCCCGGGTACAATTAATAGGAAGCGACGGTTCAAATATTGAAACGGAGTCTCGCGACGATGGTTCTTTTACATTTATGCTGAGACCAAACACGGATTATGTAATCATCTCTTCGAAAGAAGGTTATCTGAAAGGAAAAGATAAACTCACAACGAAAGGCCTTAACGAAAGCAAGGAATTTTCCAGCAAGATTTTCATGTCTCCCATCGACAAACCCATTGATCTGCCCAATATCTTCTATGACCTGGAAAGTGCCGAGCTAAGGCCTGAATCAAAGGATGCGCTCAACAGGTTGATCGAAATCCTGGATGATAACCCAAAAATTACCATTGAGTTGTCTGCGCACACCGATATTACCGGAACCAGGGAATACAACTATAACCTTTCACAGGAAAGAGCGCAAAGTGTTGTGGATTATCTCATTGAGCATGATGTCGATCCGGAACGGCTTACCGCAAAAGGATATGGCCCTGACAAACCGAAAGTGATCGACATGAACATGGCACGTCAATATGATTTCCTTGAAGAGGGGGATGAGCTGACGCCGGAATTCATTGAAAACTTTGAAGATGAAGAGAAAATTCAGCAGGCACATCAGATTAACCGGCGTACAGAGTTTAGGGTTTTGTCCACTGATTATGAAGCGAATAACAACTAGCTCCTTTCATCAGAATTTGTTTTAAATGCATAGTGAAGAACGGCTCAATGCTTTCGTTGATTTTGGCAAAGCGCTGAAGATATTATCAGGGGATGGCAGTTCGGCTACCAAAAAGGAAAACCTGATTTCGAAAAGATTTAAAAAGGACTTTGATGAGGCCATAGCCCTCGCAGAACTTATAAATCCCTGGTTTACGCAGAATTTTATCATGAAACGTATGGCAGTCATTGCTGACATGTTAACGCCAGACAAACTTCATATGTGGCTGGCGTCTTATCCGGTACTTTATAATGGCAATGCCAAAGACCCAAAAAGAATTGGGGTTATCAATGCAGGGAATGTTCCACTGGTGGGAGTTCATGATTTTTTGTCGGTTTTAATCTCGGGACACATATTTGTAGGCAAATTATCTTCAAAAGATACCGTGCTTTTTGAATTTGTCAGAGACCTGCTGATATACCTTCATGAGCCATTCAAAGATTTTATCATTTTTGAAGAAGGATTCCTGAAGGATTTTGATGCGGTCATAGCCACCGGAAGCAATAATTCATCCCGGTATTTTGAATACTATTTCGGTCAATATCCAAACATTATCCGGAAAAACAGAAATGCCATCGCAGTACTGGATGGTTCTGAAACGGAGGCAGAATTGGCAGATTTGGGCAATGATATTTTTCTTTTTTTCGGACTGGGATGCCGCAATGTTTCCAAATTATATGTGCCTGAAGGTTATTCATTTCAAGCTTTCTTTGAATCAGTTCAGCATTTTAAGGAATTGTATTTTCATAACAAATATGCCAACAATTACGATTATCACCGGGCCATATTTTTGCTCAACAAAACACCCCACCTGGATAACGGATTTTTGCTGGTCAGGGAAGCTGATTCGCTGGCTTCACCCATTTCCGTGTTGCATTATAATCATTATAAAAGCAAAGACGGTCTGAAAAAGGATATCGAAACAAAGAATAATGAAATACAATGCGTGGTATCCGGAAATCAGGATATTCCTGGGTCCATTTCTTTCGGAAAATCTCAGGAACCTGATTTATGGGATTACGCAGATGATATCGATACCCTTAAATTTTTAGAATCCATAAGTTAGGCCGGGTCCTTTACTAGTCCGGAAGCCAACGCCTGAATGCTTTTTTATGAAGAATACCATGATAGTCGTAGTCGGTCCCACCGCAGCAGGAAAAACCAATTTATCCATATCCCTGGCTGGCCACTATCAGACGGAAATCATTTCAGCTGATTCAAGACAAATGTTTAAAGAGATGAAGATAGGCACGGCAGTTCCTGATGAGCATCAGCTCAGGAAGGTGCCTCATCATTTTATACAAAACAAAAGCATCCATGAATATTTCAGTGCCAGCATGTTCGAGGAAGAAGCATTAAGCCTTTCCAAAAAGCTTTTCAGGAAATATAACAAAGTCATCATGACCGGAGGATCCGGATTGTATATCAACGCCCTTTGTAACGGAATTGATGATATTCCGGATGTTGATGAATCTGTCAGAAATAAGCTGTTGACGCGAATGAAAGATGAAGGGTTGGAAAGCCTGCGCAACGAATTAAAAACGGTGGATCCGGAATATTGCAAAAATGCCGACTTAAATAATCCAAAAAGGATTTTGAAAGCCCTGGAAGTGAGCATCATGACGGGCAGGCCTTATTCTTCATTTTTAACCAGGAAAAAGAAAAAACGGGATTTTTGTATTATCAAAGTCGGCGTTCATGTTCCAAGGGAAATGTTATATCAACGAATTAATGAGCGGGTTGACAGGATGATAAAAGCCGGATTGGTGGATGAAGCCCGGGAACTTTTTCCGCATAAACATCTGAATGCTTTAAATACCGTGGGCTATAAAGAATTGTTTCAATATTTTGAAGAAAAGATTTCATGGGAAGAAGCGGTGCGGTTGATTAAAAGAAACACAAGAAGATATGCACGCAGACAAATGACGTGGTTTTTTAATGACCGGGAAGTTCGTTGGTTCGAACCGGAAGAAAAAAAAGATATCATTCAATATATTGAAAACATGCATCCTTTTTAAGGCACTTTAAAAACCTAAAATGCGTTTAAATACTATTGCTCTTCATCAAAGACTTCTTCCTGAAACTTATCTTTATCCGCGTCCTGCTGTTTTCTTTGTTTATCGGTGATGCCCTCTGAACTTTTACAACCTGCTAAAGCAACCAGGAATAAAGCCGTCATGATAAATAAAAAAATTTGCTTTTTCATCTGAGATGGATTTTAAGATTTGGTGAAATTAATAAGCTAAAATTAATATTATTTATGGTTATTTTAAAAAAAAAATTAATAAATTTTATTATATTTTTAGCTTCGAAGAATAATGATTTTTACATATGAGTCCGGCAGCTTTAAAATTGACTTGTTTACTTATTTTTTCCGGTGTTTCTGTTTGCCATTCCGGGACATGGAGCAATGATTTCCATTCAGGTGCTTATCATAACTACATGATGCAGGATACCATCAGCGACGCTGACAAAGAAAAAGTAAACAACCTGGTGGATAAGTTTGATGAGATTAAAGATCATCAGCCAAGGAGCGTCGATTCCAATATTATCAACAAACCGAATTATCTGTTAAGGATTTCGCCCGAGTCATTGCCTGAATGGTTTTTTAACTGGCCTGTTTCAGACACAGCCAATATCTATGCATTGGGTATATCCGATCCTGGTATGGAGGAGGATGAAGCCATAAAGCTTGCTACTTTCAGGGCCTGGGTGTTGTCTTTTATTTTGGATGGGGTACTGGTTGAGAATGTGACTGACTTTTTTACGGTTTACCAGCAGACCGGATCGGGAAGCCATTATGAAACCAAATTTGAGGAATATTCAAAATTGTATGATAAGAAACAGACCTTTCGAAGTCCCTTTATGGTGCTTGATACTCATATCACCCGGTATGGGGAAGCATTGGTTTGGGTAAAAAGTGGTTTTAACTCCGGGGCATTCAAATGTGATTCTTCGGATTATGAGGCTTCGGTATTTAATGTCGGTCGCGAAGTAAGCGGTGGTTATGAAAATCATGGTTTGGTAGAATTGAATGCAAACATTTATTATCCCGATTCGACCGCATCTTTTTTTTACCGGTACCGGAATTATGAGGACAGGCATGGCATCAAATCTGCTTTTAACGGAGCGGAGGTCCCCACCCATTATGAGAATTTCTATTATCACATGAATAATCCTGCACGGCAACCGGCAGACAACATTATCCGGCTGGAATATGGATTGTGGAATTCCTACATTCAGAATATCTTCAAACAAATCGTATCGAAAGGTTTCAAATATTCTTCCTACATCAAAAAAATGCGTGATGTTTACCGTAAGAAAAGCAATGAAGATTTAACAAGGGTGGTTTCAAGAAACAAGATATTTTTCAGGATCACGGGGATTCAACTGAATAAAAATGACGGTTTGATGGTCAACATCCAGTTCAGGAAAGGAATTCCCATGAAATGATATTCAGAACGTATGCAAGAAAAAGTTTGCGGAACATTTAATAGAATACATGTCGAATCTGTTGAAAAAAATGGCAGTCATCATTTAACCGGCGACTGCCATAAAATTTTTTAATTATTATTCAGTGACTATAAGTAAGCCATGCAAAAGTTCTATAAACAAGGAAATAAAATCCTTAGAGCCTATTGCTGCTCATTCTTTAATTTGTTCATTTCATCATTAAAGACTTCTTCGAATTTTGCTTTGTCATAGTCCTGACGCAATTTTGCATCCTGTGAAATCTGGTTTTGCACACCCCGCTTTATGGGATCAATGGGCATCTGGATGGCCACGTAATGGGTGTATTTGCCATCATCTTCCTGAAAGGTTTTACGGTCAAAAATAGCTGCTCCCTGCAATTCCTGGTTGACTACGGTACGGGTAAGATCTTCGAATTTGGAGCTGACTTCAGTGGCATCACCAATATCACGTTGTTGTATGTAGGAGTCAGTCACTCCCTTGACCTTGGTTTGTACCTCATCAGCCAAAGCTCTTCTGGCATTGGTTTCAGCTATTTTTCTGGCCACGCTGAGGTTGGGACTGGTGCCCTGACCGGTAGCCCGGAAGTATTCAACATCAGTAAAATATTTATTTGAGCTGAAAGGCTCACTGATTTCTGTCCTGCCTTTTGGTGCGGCTGCTTCTTTTTTCGGACATGCTGTAAAGATTATTAATCCCAGAGCCGATAATAATAAGATGGATAATTTAAATTTTCTCATGGTTGTTTGTTTTAGATGAATACTAAATTGTTAATAATTATTTTCTTTTTATCTTTTTAGTTTTTTGTCCAGCATATTAACTTCCTAAAATAATAATTCATTTTGCGTTATCCAAATTTGAGAATAATATTTGAAATTGTAAAGCATTTTTTCAGAAATTATATTTTTTAAGTTTAGGGGTCACATTTGCTATTAGTTTCTGAACCACCATTCTTGCGGCTTTGTCCGCAGCATCTTCAAAACTTTGAGTGCTGGTGCTTCTGAGATTGTTGAATCCTTCTGTTAAAATGACTTCATTGTTTTTGGCGTTAATAAATGAAATGTTAACTGCGGTAATCGTACTGAATATCTTAAACTGAGGCTTATAATCCCCCTTCTTCGTATCGATGGTTAGTTCGATCATTACATCCGGATTGTCTTCTGACATGGAAAAATAGTTGCTGGTTAAAAAACGCCTGATTTCATTCTCAAAGGACCTTTCATCGGATGGATGGCCAAATATGGTTTCCTCAGCGTTTAGTTTGGCCGTCAGTCCTTCCACATCCAACAATATCCTTGTGGAAGCTATGCTGTTTTCTTTATAAAACAGGGAAGTGACCATCTCGTTGTCTTCATCTTCAAAATAGGATGGTAAGTCAAAACTAAACAGGATGGACTGGTTGCTGGTTTTTGAGGTTACCTGGTTGATATTGAATCGCGCTTTTCCATTATTACCGGTGATGGCTGATTTGGTGATGTTTCCGTCTCCTTTTTCAAAAGCAGCTTCAAGAGGCAGGTTCGTAATGTTTCCTTTGCCTTTATATAGGGCGCTTACTTCTATTTCATCGCTTACTGGCTTTAAAATGGTTACATGGAGTTCATCGGGACGGGCTTTCAATTCAATATTGTCGAGCAGTCTGAAATAGCTTGAATATATCTCATTGGGCAGATCTTTTTTACCGTCTTCCAAAAGCACTGTGAGGTCTTCATTCAAATAATCATAAACCGCTTTGAAGGCTTCCAGGTAGAAGCGTATTGCATTTCCTATATTCAGGGAATTTTCCGCTTTTCTGGCATCATTATAATGTTGAAGGCTTTTATTTTTGGCCCTTGTGATTTTTTCCTGTTTGGCCATCTGGTATGTTGACTTTGAAAGCCTGTAATAAACCCAATATTCTTCATCGTCTTCCCAGGTGTCCACCAACTCATGATTTTCCAGTTCTTCCCGGATTTTAAGCCGGGTATTCGATTCATATTCCGAGACCATTTCATCGTTGGTGGCCATTTGTTTCAGGGATGAAGTACCGGTGATTTGCACGGAAATTTCAGAGGTTAGATCCTGCAGGGCATTGTTTTTGGCGATTTGAAGATAGTTTTTATTTGACTTTTGGGCCATTCCGATGCCAAAGTAATAATCCGGATTCACCGGATGATTTTCTACCCAGTCAGGTTTCTTGTTTCTTCTTTCTGAAGATAACACGTTCGCTTGAAGATGCAGGGTAAACCCACACAGGAGGATACATAATATGCCGGCAATATTTTTCATTATGTTGTCTGTTTTATAATGACAGATTTATTATTTAATCGTTGCTTATTCAGGGGCTTAAATTTATTTTTTTGTACGCATATAATCATGTTATTGTTCGCCCAGGAAAATCCATACCTCGCCCAATCCTTTGTTTTGAGTACTGACTTTTCTTTGAAGGTCGCAGGTTTGTTCAAGATATCTCCTGAGCTCCCGGCCAAATTGCCTGGCATTGTATGGCCTTCCGCGATCATCTTCCATTGGAATTCTTACCCGCTCATAATTAATCATATTCCTGGTGGCGTTTACTTCACTGAATGCTCCATTTACGGTATTGTCCAACATCCAGTCATAAAGAAGGTCAATGTACATTTTATCATTGCAGTAGTTTTCAAGATCGAAACCTGCATTTTGCCATAACAGCACTTTTACAGATGTTTTCCTGCCGTTTTCTCTTAAATCTGCGAAATAGCGTTGCATATCGTCCTGCAGGTTGTCCATATGGGAGACCACTGCCTCTTCAATAAGCAGGGGGATATCATTGCTCACCAGTTCGGGTCCTGTTCCTGAAGCACCGGTAATTTGTTCTGAGATGTAGGAATCGATGGCCATGATGTTGAATGTGATGGACTTCCTGGGACCGTTTTTATTGACAATCCAGCTTAACTTCAGAATGATATCTGCATTGGCGGCCTGATTCAGCATATCGGTGGGAGATTGTTTAACACCACTGAATGATTCACTGCTTGTGGTCATTTGCATGGCTGCCCGGTCACTTTCAATTTTGTCCAGGGTAGCGCCTAAATCCTTTAAAGGAAAATTTCTTTCGGCAAACATTTCTCCTATCTTTGAAATTGCCAACATCAATTCGCTGTCATTTTGAATGGCGGCTTCATAATCCGGATATTTTTCAATCTCGCCCTGCGCATTCTCGAATTGCTGCATATATCCATTGTTGCTGCACCAGTCATCTGAAGGAACCACCATAATGGAAGGTTTCTGAACTGATAGATCAGCAGCAAACTCCTTGATAATTCCATCCTTCACAAGTCTTTCCCTCAGCAGGCCATGGTTAACGGAAACCACGACACCCACCTTGTATTTTCTTCTCTCGATTTTCATAACATCATTCGGATCAACCGATCCATCTGTGCTTACATTGATATATTGAAGGAACTTTCCGGATTCCACATCTTTGGCGTCAATATCTTCAAGATCATTCCACTTATCTGTACCAAAAAAGTCATTAAAATATGCTACATTTTTATCCATGTTTTTCACGATGGGTTCTTCAAGGTTACTCCCGGCCACCCCGTGAAATAAAACAGCATGCAGCGCATCAAATTTTGCCCGCTGTTTGGCATCTTCCACATCTTTTGCGTAAGAAAACACTTTCAGTAAAATGGTTCCCTGCACCCCCTGATCCATGGCATGTACTTCATAGTATTGCGAATAGGAGTAATGGCAGGCAAAACATAGCAATAATAACATCATCATTAATCTTCTCATGGTTTCTCTTTTTATTAAGGTTTGATTTATTGTTGATGGTCGTATTTTCAAATATATTTATAAATGGTTTTCAATGCCGTTAATATTTAAACCGTAATGAAATGTTTGCATTCACCGGGTCCCTTTCAGGTTTAAAAGCTCCTTCAAACGGGGAATTATAGACAAATCCACCAAGAGGTGAGTAGCCAAGTGCTGTTACTATCTGTAATTTATAGGACAAACTTATTCCAAATTCAATTCCCATGTCATAGGAGAGGGCAATGCCATAATTTTTGTCATAATCCTCCTGTTCCTTGATCAAGTCATGAATATCAGAATCACTGAATAGGGCATCATACAGTTTAAATCCTGCATAAGGAGCCAGCATGAAGTTTCTGAAAAAATAGTATTCTTTGGCCAATCCCAGGGAAGCATTTAAAATGATGATGTTATCGGAATTATCGAGATCAACATCATCGGGGTTATCCAGAAAATCGAATGCCGGATCGCTAAGTATAGGAGCATCAAAGGAGTATGGGGCAAGATTCCCGTCAATGTATGCTTTCAAGCCATGAACATTGCCAAAAAACCTCGACACAAACAAATCAAATTTGAAACCCATCTCAAAATTATTATTCCATATCGATGGTTCCATGGCTTCGTATTTAGAGAAATTTATCCAGAAAGATGATTTAAGATCCCGCTTTTGATTGACCAGGTGTCCCATTCTTAGTTTCTTACCGGAAATTTGATAAAATCTGGAAGGTTCTGTTTGACCCGTTGACACATCCCGGTTGTCCGTGATATGATGGGTTACCCTGACAGCGCCAATTCGTTTGAAAGCAGCTTCTCCATTGAGCAATTGTTTTTCATAGACGAGGTATAAATCATCGGTCGTTAGGCCTTCTTTTTTGCCAATTTTTATGCTCACTGGTCTGGTTGAATAAATGGGTGCCTTTACCTGGAAAACCGACAATTGGTTTTCGACATGAAAAATGACATCGTCCATACCCGATTGAAATAATTCATTGAACAACTGACTTTTTGATTTATAAAAGATACTTCCCTGTTCAATTTCTTTTGATTGTCTGGCATAAATGGTCAAGGATTTTTGAAAAGCAGTTTTCAAGGGAACTTCCAGCTTTTCCCTTGCCCTTAGGGATGATTGCTTTTCTTCCTGACTGCTGTTTTCATCGAACCAACATTCTTCAAACAAGTATTGCAATTTTTCTTCGTCGAAATCCATTTTATAAATGAAGGCATCCACATCCATCCTGTAACCCCTGAATTCCCGTTCAACGGAACCATCTTGTTTTTTACGGTTTAGCTTATCATAATATTCATCATAATCCATCACATTGCTGAAGCTATAGACCAAAATATAGTTGGATGTTAAAAAGGGTTTTATCTCTTTGTATTGGGCGCTTCCTTTACCAAGTCCAAGCAATGTAGTACGCAGGTATTGAATTTCGGCATCGGAATAATTATACCTGGCCCTTTGAATCAGTTCATCAAAATTCCAGGCTTTCTCTTCATTGGCATTAAAAAGTTTATTTAATATTTTTTCCGGAATCTCCTGCCGGTAGATTTCCTTTTTAACCGCCATTGACTTTTTTAACAATATCGCAGGGGCATCTTGCGATTTGATATCTTCGTCCGCAATGTCAAATATTTTCGGCGGTACATTATTGTTGTCATACTTATCAGGAAAAGGATATTTTTTGAATTTATCAGAAATTTTCCTGATGAGGGGGTTACCTGACTGGTTGGCTGGTCTGGCATTAAGATAAGTAACCCCAAGGCGGGTGTATTCAGGTATGTCCCCTTTTATTATTTTGGTGTCATTCACCGGTTGCGCTTTCAGAGAGGAAAGGGAAATGCCCAGGAGGATGAGTCCAATTGGTAAAATGTATTTATTATAGGTGAAAGCTATTGATATAATGTGATTTAAATACTTAGCAGGCTTTTTATCCAACATAAGGTTTTAATGTTTGTTTTGTGAAACCAAAATTATTAAAAATAATGATTACAAATAATAAATTTTGTTTAAATAATGGTATGGAAATGTAATGATGTAAGATGTTCTGGCATAAAGTGCTGATTTATTTGTTAATTTGCAATAAATAGCGGTTATAAGAAAACACCAATTACGGCATTAAGCTCACCTTATGCAACAGTTTTTTACTATGAGTAAACTCCTGGCGCTTAAGGTTCGCAGACCAGGCACTTGAACCTTTGGGCTCTCAGTCCTGGCTCCTGGCGCTTTCTTAGCCCCACTTTTGAATAAGTCTGTGTTTTTATTAACACTGCAAAGTCTATAATCACATGATAATATGGATCTAAAACCTGAATTTATGAGAACAGAAAAAGACTTTCTTGGAAATGTTCAGATAGAAGAAGAGGCCATGTATGGCATCAATGCTGTGCGTGCCCGAAAAAACTTTCAAAATAATTCTGCCTTTCCTGTTGAATGGTATAAGAACATTGCGAAAACGAAGCTGGCCTTTTATCAGACCTATTTGAACTTCAAGAAGGCGGTACAAAAGGAAGCTTATGAGGACAAGATGGCCTTCAGCCTCATTGATGATCAGATTATGGAAGCGATGATTTCTGTGGTAAAAGAAATGGCTGCCGGTAAATATTTCGAATGGTTCATTGTCCCGGCCATACAAGGAGGAGCTGGGACCAGCATCAATATGAATGTTAATGAAATCATTGCCAATGCGGCTCTGGTCTCACTTGGCCATCAGCGAGGGGACTATCATATCATCGATCCTTTTGAACATGCCAATATCTTTCAATCTACCAATGATGTGATTCCTACTTCACTAAGGATTGCCATCATGGAACTTTTGGAAAAACTTGAGAAATCAATCAATGATTTGAGATTCAATATGGAATCTTTGGAGCGTAATAACAGGACTAAGATGAGGGTAGGCTATACCCAGATGCAGGAGGCCGTTCCCTCGTCCTATGGGATTTTATTCAGCACATATAACGAGGCATTGTCCCGCGATTGGTGGCGGGTATCCAAGTGTTTTGAACGGATTAAGCAGGTTAACCTGGGAGGAGGAGCCATCGGAACCGGTATTTCCATTCCACGTTATTTCATCATGGAAGCAGTCCCCATGCTTCAAAAGATCACTAACCTACCGGTCACCCGCAGTGAGAACTTAGCAGATGCTACCAATAACCTGGACGGATTTGTTGAAATCCATGCTGTAATGAAATCCCATGCTGTAAACCTTGAAAAGATGGCCAATGACCTGCGCCTATTATCGTCAGATATTGCCGGTAAAAAAGAAATGATAATCCCCCGGAAACAAACCGGTAGTTCTATTATGCCGGGTAAGGTAAATCCCGTTATCCCCGAATTTATTATTAGTGGTGTTCACAGGATATACGCCAATGATGCGCTTATTACTTCGCTTAGCGGACAAGGATGTCTTGAACTGAATGCCTATATACCTGTGATTGGGCATGCCATTATTGAAAGCCTTCATTTGCTCCATTCCATAGATGAGAGTTTCAACAAAAATTTAATTGATGGCATAGTGATTGATGCTTCAAGAGCAGTTGAAAAATTATCCATGAGTCCGTCTGTTGCAACCGTCTTGAATCCGATTATCGGGTATAAGAAAGCGACATTATTGGCAAACGAAATGAAAAACAATCAGATCAGCATTACGGAAGCCAACAGGAGGCTTGAATTATTGGATGAAGACAAACTGAAAGAAGCATTAAAACCTGAGAACCTTTTAAAGTTGGGATTCTCAGTTCATGATTTGACATGAATATTTTTGACTGTTTTTTTTCATAATCATATCATAATGTTTATTTTTATCCAATGAAGATGGGAATATAATTCATGAGATGGGTTAAAATTGTGATTCAGGCAGGGTGATTTGGAATTGACGAAGAAATACAGTGGAACGGGATTGGGGCTGGCTATTTCCAAAGGACTGACTGAATTATTGGGAGGCAAAATTTGGCTTGATACCAGTTATCAGGATGGAGCCAAATTCATCTTCACCATTCCTTATCATCAAATTGATTATTTTATGCACACAGAGCCGATTACTGATGCCGATAAGAAGCGCTACAACTGGGAGGGGAGATCGATTTTAATTGCAGAAGATGATGATTGTAATTACCAGTTGCTGGAAATATTGCTTCAACAGACCAATGCTTCAATAATCCGGGCAAAAACAGGTAAAGAAGCAGTATCGATTTTTTCCGGCGATCATGATTTTTCTGTGGTCCTGATGGATATTCAGCTTCCTGAATTAAACGGTTATGAAGCAACCCGGGCCATTCTGAAAATAAATCCCAGGATACCTGTCATTGCCCAAACAGCCTATGCCATGTCAGAAGATCGATCGAAGGCCATGGAAGCCGGCTGCATAGATTATATTGCCAAACCCATCCGGAAGAATCAATTATTTAATTTACTGGACAGGTATTTGCAATAATTCTTTTTATATCTTTCCGGTTATCAACGGTATAGAATTTGAAGATTATTTTTATATGGATGAAATTCAGTTATAATTGGCAAATTATGATGAATAATTTCCTATATTGCGTATTATTTCAGTAAACTCTAAAAGAATAATAATTGTTAAATACGTTTGAGATATAGAGGTGTTAATTTCTCCTAAAATGCATTTTAGCAGGCTTTTAAAATATCATGTTTTCTTTTTGGTCATCCTGGCTTTTAATGTGCATATAAACGGCCAGGATCCCCATTTTTCGCAGTACTATGCTTCACCGCTTTACCTGGCTCCTTCATTTACCGGAGCTACAAAGGGAAGCCGGATTGTTGTGAATTACCGGAATCAATGGCCATCAGTCCCTGGTGTATTTGAGACATATGCCGTATCATTTGATCATTATTTTAACAAGTTTCACAGTGGGATAGGGATGTTTTTAATGCGCGACAGGTCGGGCACGGGAAATCTGGGTACCCTGAATGGCGGATTGCAATATTCTTATAATGTAAAATTAAACAAGTACTGGAATTTTCGGCCAGGTGCTCATGTTTATTATACGCAGCGGTCAGTGGATGTTAATAAACTGACCCTGCCAGATCAGGTAGTGACGGAAGGGGGAGCTTCCACAAGCATTACGCCGTCCGAAAGAGCCATGGCGCTGGATGCCTCCACTTCAATTCTTTTTCATACAAAAGAGCATTGGATAGGATTGACTGTTGATCATTTAACCCGTCCGAATCAATCTCTTTACGGGGACAAAAGTATTATTCCCATCAAGTACTCTTTTTTTGGTGGAACCCGGTTTTTCAGGGGTGGAAGATTACTCAGGGTAGTCAAAGAAAGCATTTCCTTATCTTATAATTTTAAGGTGCAAGGGGACATCTATCAACTTGATTTAGGGGGTTATTGGTACAAGGATCCGTTAATGTTTGGGTTATGGTACCGGGGAATTCCACTGGTCAATGATTATACGGCCAGGGATGCTCTTGTGGTGATGATTGGATATAAGATAAACAATATGAGCATTGGGTATAGCTTTGACATGACCATTTCCAGGCTATTGCTCAACACAGGAGGCAGTCATGAGTTATCCCTCATTTATAAATTCAACCAGGACTGGGAAAAATTCAAAAGGCCCAGTCAGCGAGCCATACCTTGTCCTACTTTCTGATAGAAACCATTTTTCTGCATCGCAAATATGTGACCGTTTTCCATGCTGAGGTTCAATTCCTTAAAATAATTTTCAAATTCAGGATGATGATAATGCGGTAACTTCATCCAGTCATTTCTAATGTCCACAGTCCCAATGCTTTTATCAAGTACAAATTGAGGCACAGCGCAAACAGGACCTGGATTTCCCAGTTGAATTCTGAAGCTAATGCGTTTTGCTTTTTTTCTGGCAAGATTTACAGCGTGATTTCACATTTCGGGCAAATCCGCGCGGCCTGGCTTTTGTTGAATTATGCGCCAGTCAGTCCGCATATATACCGCGTCACTGAATGCAAGATTTACCAGTTTTTCAATGGCTTCTGCTTCGGTTTGACACGAAATATCGGGGGTTCCGCTTTCTTCATAGGCGTAAACCTGGTATCGCATACCCGGATTGGAGACATATGCATCAGTAGGGGAGGTTAGCATCCGGGTTTGTCTGAATCGATCCTGAGGAATCACTGTTTCAAACATTCCCTGATCGAGGCGGTTATATACTTTTGGCGGATTTGGAAAAAAATCAGGCCAGTCTTAAGGTCTGACCCGCTCTGCTGAAAGGTTTTGAATACCTGCGATTCCAAAAAATGCAGCACTTAAACCAGTGGATTTAATAAAGGTTCTACGATTGAAGTTCATCTTTGCATAAAGTAATTATTGCCCTCATTATATTGAAAACCTCCTTCAATGGAAATGTTTTCACTGATCTGATAATGCAAATTCAGGTTAAATCCCTGGTTGTTCATCAGGCGGTTAAAATTATTATTAAAACGCTGCATAGCCTGATTATTTTGATTCTGAAACACCTGACTGCTTGAGTGTTGCAGGCTCATGCCTGTCTGGTTGAATTCCTTGTATCCTCCTCCTTTAATGGTTAGCTTGTCATTTAGTTTATATTTACCCTGAATGTGAACCATGCCAGAGGGAGAAGTGCGAGAGGAGAGCGGTGATGACAGACCGTTATTTCCATTCATGCTATTGCTCAAAACCACGCCTGTGGTTAGTTTAAAATCTGATGAAAACTTAATATCAGCACTGGGATGGATATAATTCTGAAGACCTGAAAAATAGGGAGACGAACTATAACTGGATCCCAAAGAAAGATGAAAGTCGGACTGGATTTTATCCAGCGGAGCGATGTTTCGGGATTTATCTGTATCCAAAAAGTCCAATGTATTTTCTGCTTCTGATAACTGGGCAGAAGATAAAAAAGGTATGACTGTCAGAATCAAAAAGCATATTAGATATGTTTTTTTCATAGCATCCTGAAATTTATTAGGTTCTTCAATTATGCATACAACATTTGTTCCAAAAAAGTTCAAACATATTGATTAGTATAGTCAGTATTCATGACCTTATCGCAAAATTAATTAAATTCAATATATACCTAAAATCCGCAGGTCAATAAAATAAATTCGGCATGTGGCTTATTTTGGTAAAAAATTCCTATTTGTGTTGTAAACATACTTAAAATTTCAGCCGATTTACCAATTACACAACAAAATTTTTCCTGATTCTTACCCGGGCAATCAAATATAATTTTTGCTCCCAGTTGTTGATATGTTTAAGTAGCTGTAATTCATAATTTAGAGTTAATATCAAACATTAAATTCATTACATACTTCTCCCTTTACCTTCTCAGGTAATGCAGTGAATCTCAATTTATATGTTTTATCTACTCCTTTAAATCTCCAACACCTCGTAAGGTTTAGGGCTGAATACTCTCAATATCTTTTGGCCGCCGCTTTTTATCCATTTGGCAGGAACGGTTATAAATCGAAAAATGAATTTTTTAAGTCTGAATGTCTTCTTTAAATCCGTGAATTTCTCTGAAAATATGGCAATTAACCATGTGTAAATATTCTTGCACATCATCATCACCGTCAGAAAAACGGTATTTTCC
>CAYFUP010000044.1:0-19106 GCA_964346235.1 uncultured Bacteroidales bacterium
TTTGCATGTCCGGTGGATACCCATATTGTCTCAAAGTCCGTTTAATTATTACTTTCATTTTTGCTCTTACACTTTCTTTTATTGTCCAGTCAATTGAAGCGTTTTGTTCTACTCTTTCTGTTAATTTAACCGCTAATTCTCTCAATTTACCCTTTCAATGGTAGAACTTCTCCAAAAAAATAACATCTTTGTAGAAAAACATTATTTTTACAGAAAAAATAAAAATATGAAGAAAATGCTTACCTGGATAATCCTTATCTCCTTTTTTGCCATATCATCAACCGCCCTGGGGGGCGAATGGGAAAATTTGTTTGACGGAAAATCATTAAAGGGCTGGGAAAATCCCTATGAATGGGGAGACGTTAAGGTGGTCCATGAAGAAATTCATTTGACAGGCAATAAGAAATTCTTCTTATGCACCAAAAAGCAATTTGATAACTTTATTTTTGAAGCCGAGGTGAAATTGCCTGAAGGCCAGGGCAATTCGGGATTCATGTTTCGTGCTGACAAACAGAAAAATAAAGTTTCCGGTTATCAGGCAGAAGTTGATCCCAAAGATCGAGCCTGGTCAGGTGGATTATATGGGGAAAGTATCGGGGCATGGAGGTTTCAGCCCCGTAAACCCAACCATTCTCCAGCCGGTTCTGCATTCCGCACAGCTACCAAAGGCAGTTTTCAGCCCATGGAATGGAACCGCTACCGCATTGAATGCATGGGCAATCACATAAGAATCTTTGTAAACGATGTCCTTTGCACAGATTATTATGATGACAGCAGTGATAAGGGCATTATTGCACTGCAGCATCACGGTGAAGACGGACTGATATACCGGTTTCGCAATATCCGGATAAAAGAAGTGGAAGCATCCGGACATTTTGGTCGCAAGTCCAAAGCGTTATTTAACGAGCATTTTGAAGAGGGAGAACTAAAAGATAGCTGGAAGGCAACGGATCCGGAAGCCTGGAAAATAACGAAAACCAATGGAAGCGGAGTCCTACATCTGCATGATCAAAGCGATTATGAGCCGCCGGTTCGATCTCCACTAAGCATCATGTGGCTTTTGAAGGATGGTCCGGAGAGCTTTGTGATGGATGCCATCCTTAAATCTACCGGTAAGCCTGGTGGACATAAAGATCTGTGCCTCTTTTTCGGAAAACAGGATGACAGCCATTTTTATTATGTTCACCTGGGTCAGAAAGCAGATCCCCAGGCATTATCCATCTTTGCAGTCGACGGGGAACCCCGTGTATCCATCGCCGACAAAAGGATTGAAAGCCTGACCTGGGGCGATGAATGGCACCGCGTCCGGGTTGTACGCAACAGCAAAAGCGGGGATATAAAAGTGTATTTTGATGATTATGAAAACCCCATCATGGAAGCCAATGACAAGCGGTTTACAGGGGGTGGTTTTGGTGTAGGTTCGTTTGATAACACGGGCTATTTCGATGACATCCGGATTGTGGAATTCAACCAAAAATAATGATTATATCTTTAAAAAACGAGTTTGATTGTTCACCTGAACATTCCCTTATTTAATCAAACAGTATTTACCCATTGGCATAGTGATTTTATGCCATTATTAATCATTTATGCATATGAACACCTTCAATTTTTTTTCATTGCCCCTGATATTAAGTGTATGCAGCATGTGCAGTATTCCATTCAGTATGGCCTGCCTTTTTCATGATACCTGGAAGGGCTATCAGGAGGAAAGAGAACGCATCTTTTCTTTCAATGAAGCCAATAAGATTTAGGGCATCTGACAACACCCACCAGCACTATTAGGTTCTGCATGTTCCAGTGTAATTCATATATGTTAGGCATTATAAGCACCCAAAGCCTTCTGTCGCAGTCGAAAAGTATAACGAGCTTTAATATAAAAGCTTACGCATTATAGGTTCCCGAAGCGGTCTCTCCTCCCCTGCCGGTCCAGTTGGTATGGAAAAACTCACCCCTGGGCTTGTCAACACGTTCATAAGTATGGGCACCGAAATAATCCCGCTGAGCCTGCAACATATTGGCTGGCAATCGCTCTGTCCGGAATCCGTCAAAGTATGACAGGGCTGATGAAAAGGCCGGTACAGGAAGGCCGTTCGTAACTGCTGTTGCTAACACATTTCTCCATCCTGACTGGGCTGCCATTACTTTTTCTTTGAAAAAGGGATCAAGCAAGAGGTTTTCGAGTTCCGGGTTGTTGTCAAAAGCTTCTTTTATCTTACCCAGGAATACGGAACGGATAATACATCCTCCCCGCCACATCAGGGCAATGCCTCCATAATTCAGGTTCCAGTCGTTTTCTTTGGCGGCTTCTTTCATAAGCAAATAACCCTGGGCATAGGAAACAATCTTGGAAGCATATAAGGCGTCTTTTAAATCATTGATAAAGGCTGCCTTGTCACCGGTAAATTTCTTGTCAGGACCGCTTACCAGCCTGGAAGCATTGACCCTTTGTTCCTTAAAGGATGACAAGCACCTGGCAAATACCGCTTCACCTATCAGGGTCAATGGAATGCCATATTCCAATGCTGAAATTCCGGTCCATTTGCCGGTCCCTTTCTGTCCGGCAGCATCCAGTATCTTCTCCACCAAAGGTTCTCCATTTTCATCTTTAAATGCCAGTATATCGCGCGTTATCTCAATCAGATAGCTGTCCAGGTCTCCTTCATTCCATTCTTTAAGCACATCATGCATTTCTTCATGCGACATGCCCAGCAATTCTTTCATGATGAAATAGGCTTCGCTGATTAGCTGCATATCCCCGTATTCAATGCCATTGTGAACCATTTTAACATAATGGCCGGCACCGTTTTCTCCTACCCAGTCACAACAAGGGGTACCATCCTCCACCCTGGCTGATATGGCCTGGAATATGGGTTTCACATGCTCCCATGCATCCTTTGAACCACCCGGCATGATCGAAGGACCCCATAATGCCCCCTCTTCTCCGCCGGAAACGCCTGTTCCGATATACAACAATCCTTTGCTTTCAACATATTCCGTCCTGCGTATAGTATCCGGATAATGGGAATTACCGCCATCGATGATGATGTCTCCTTCTTCAAGATAAGGAATAATTTGTTCCATTAAAGCATCCACTGGTTTTCCGGCTTTAACCAGCATCATCACTTTTCTCGGACGTTTGAGCGATTGAACGAATTCTTCAATGGAATGCGTGCCGATGAATTTCTTACCAGCACCCCGGCCATTTACAAATTTATCCACTTTCTCAACGGTTCGGTTATAAACAGCTACCGTAAATCCGTTTCTTTCCATGTTTAATACCAGGTTTTCACCCATGACGGCCAAACCTATTAATCCGATGTCTGCTAATTTATCCATAATCCTGTTGTTTTGTTTTATTAATGATTGTTGGTTATTTTTTCTGTGCAATAATAAATGTTTTTGTAATAATTTGATTTAATGTTCATTTCATTCAAAAATCATTTTCCATTTCTACTCATATGTCTTTTAAATTTTAGTACTAAGAAACAACGTTTTTCCCGATGAAAAAAAGTCCTTCGGAAAATTTGAACAACATGTTGGTAAAAGTTTTAGGCCAAGCGCCTATTCAATTATGCTAAAATACTTTTAAGAATTAAACTTTTCTTTCCATGCCCATAATCCAATGGCCGGATTGGAGATAAAATATATTTCTTCTCCTTCCACTTTATTGAAGCCATCTTTTAACGCCTCAGGATGATAACGTTTCATCATATCATTTAAATCTGCATATTTAAAATTAACCTGTTCCACTTCTTCCCTGGTGAGATTTCCCGGACAATAAGTAATGGTAAACCGGTCTTCTGAGGATCCATGTATTAAATGGGCAGCAGCACTCAGGTTGTTCCATAAATCTTCATTTTCCTCCACAAGTTTCAGTATTTCCGGGGTAGTCAGGTACCCGTACTTCCTGATAAGCTTATCGATGGCCTCATCCTCACCGAACATTTTCACCCCGGGAGCCAGGACGAGCAGTTCTCCCCCGTCAGCAATGGCCATTCTGGTGCGATAAATGCTTTTATTGCCCAGCCAGGTACTTTTAAATTCATCGGGATCAAGGTAAACCACCACTTTGTCAAGCGGCTTATCAAGCATTTTAAAATTGACTTTCAAACTCAGTTCGGCAGCTTTCACAAAACATTCATGGTCATCTCCCATAAAAAAACCGCGGTTTTTCATTTTTCCGTCCTCATCAAGCCCTACTACCGTATGGGCATATACAATGGGCAAATGGTTGGCAAAATGTTCCGATGCATAATTCAAAACCTCCCTCACCGGATTCATGGCCCTGCCCATGATTCTTTCCATACCATATGCAGCCCCCAGAAAGTGGCTTTTATTGATGCCTTCGGAACCACCGGTGCCCACAAATACATTCTTATTGTAATTGGCCATCCCGATGACCTCATGCGGTACTACCTGTCCGACCGATAATATCAAATCAAAATCACCTTCTACCAGAAGTTTGTTGACCTGGGCCGGCCATTCGTATTCAACCGCTCCCTCAGAT
Source organism: uncultured Bacteroidales bacterium (assembly GCA_964346235.1). Classification (GTDB taxonomy): domain Bacteria; phylum Bacteroidota; class Bacteroidia; order Bacteroidales; family CAYFUP01; genus CAYFUP01. The sequence goes on from CAYFUP010000044.1 coordinate 4,511, forward strand.
TGTTTTTTAACAAATTCCGCAGGAACTTTTCCCAGGGTAACAATATCATTTCTCCAGTCATGTACCTTAAACAAATGCCGGGGAATATCCCCGAACATCTTTTGTATTTCTGATTCAGTCATCGGTGCATGTGTCCCCAGTGCAGGAAGAACCGCTTTTAGCCTGTCTCCATAATATTCATAAGCAAACCTCGTTAATTCCCCGGCTTTCGAATGAAAACGGGTAAAATCGGGTGGTATGACCAACACCCTTTTTCTTTCTCCCAAATGATCCAGGCCCCGAAAAAACTGATCTTTCAGTTCTTCCGGCGTTAAAGCCATTTTTTGATCGCCTTTCTCCTGGTACAACATATCCGATCTCCTTTATTATAAATAGTGAAACTAAGCTGCAATTAAAACGTTTAAAAACAATTGTTTACACTTTTGTAGTGTATGTGAGAAAACTAACAAATTATTTGAAAGTGGTTCTTAGCTAAATATAAAACATTTAGTAACATTTGTTTAAAATTATGTAGTATATGTGAACTATATTAAAATATTAAAAAACAATTGTTTATACTTTAATCGTGTGTTTGAGAAAACACCAAAAACTGCGTTATGCTTAGCTTAATCCATAATTATTCCTTGCTGCATGGTATAAGCTTTTTAATCAAAGACTGCATTATGCTCAGCTTAATCCCCATTGATGAACGCTGCTTAGATCGTCTTCCATGGTGGTTTTTCCGGCAAATATTTCTCAAACTCCGCTATTAAGGAATCCTGATATGCTCCTGCGTATTCTCCCTTGAAAAACTTGTCCAGGGCTTCATGATGCAGCCGATCCCAGGAATTTTCTTCATCACCCGGATTTACCGGAAAAAACAATACCCCATTCTTATTGGCGGCATTCATGTCTCCGGGTGCATCTCCAATCATCAATATTTTTTCCGGATCATATTTTCCTTTGGCAGCATATGCAAGGTGCTCTGATTTCTTTCCATATTCCTGTCCGGCTATTAATTTAACATATTTCTTCATATCATGCTCTTCCCATTCTCTGACAAGGGCTTCCACCGGGGTCTGCGAAACAACAATGGCATCAGCATTGGCCTGGATTTTTTCCAGCGATTCCATGACATATGGAAAAGGGGCAATGCCATATACCATATCTGTAATGCATTCATTTACTTCCTTGGCCCATTTTAATGATAAATCAATGATGGGATCATTCCCTTGGGCTGCATATTTCTCCAGCGCCGGAATGCCCAGCTTGGATTCCTTTTCTGTCCACTCCTTTAATGAAGAAACATCAGGAATCTTTGGATTCCTTGCCAGTACTTCCGGTCGTTCTTTTAATAATCTCATGCATTCCAAAACGGCAAGAAAACGGTTTACACCCCTGGTCTTGGAATATAAGTTGGTGAATTCCCATGCATCCCTGGCGTATTTGGAAATGGTTTGCAATTCAAAATGCTTGATATAGTTGGGACAGAAACACTCTTTATGTTTGATTTCCATGGTATCAAAGACACATCCGTCGGAATCAATACCGATGAAAAATTCTTTATCTTTTGAAAGCTCCTTTAATTCTTCTTGCGGATTCATTGGTATAGTTTTAAATTATTTTATATTGATTTTATCTTTTATTGGCATTCACCAGCTACCAGCCAAAAGGTTTACGTTGAAAGCCTTTCTTTATAGGCATGATGGCTAATATGCCTCCGGTAAATATCTCCCTAGCTTCTGTTCTGCAAAGACTGGTTTAAACCTGGTAAAACGCTGTCTGCCATTCACCAAAGGCACGGAAGGCCAGTCCTCTCCAATCAAAGGCCTTACATAATTCAGAAATTCGTCGGTAACATCTGTTTTGCTGTCTGAAATCCACTTTGCCGGAAATTCTCTTTCAGAAAGGGCTACTTTTTCCAGTGGCACTTTACCATAGTTTACATTATAGATAAAACCCGGTTCTCTTAAAATGGTGGCCATCCAGCCATTTCCTTCATTCACGGCCACATCCACAGCTTTTTGTCCCACCTTGTAGGCTTCATCCAGATCCACGATGGATGCGAATATGGTGGTATCTCGCTGATCAGTGCCCATCACTTGTCCACGCGCACTGCCACGGGCTTTCAGCCCAACACTGTTCAGGTAATTCACCACAGACTGGTAAACGGAAATCTTACTGGACCCGAATGAGGTGTGTCCGAAAGCATCTTTTACTTCCCCTACATCTCCCACATCAAATCCTTCAGATAGAACAACCATGCAACGGCCGTCTTTCTGAAGCTGCCGATTTACGTTTTCAGCCATTTGATCCAGGGATAGTTTTGACTCTGCCATATATATTTGAAGTGGCATTTCGCGGTTCGGATCAGCCAGGCGGGATGCCGCGGGAATATAACCGATTTTTCTTCCCATGGCCTGAATAACCAACACCGGATCAGCCGGCGAAGATCCCATATTTTCTTCATTGGCATTCTGAATAATATGGCTCCAGTACCGGGCAACACTGCCATAACCTGGGGTATGGTCGATGAGTTTAAACTCGCTGTCGCCTACATCATTGTCAATGGTTTTTGGCACACCCGTGGCAATTAATTCAATTCCCTGTTCCCTGGCCAGTTCGCTTACCTTATGTGCCGTATGCTGGGAATCATTGCCACCAATATAAAAGAAGTAGCCAATGTCATGGGCTTTTATTATTTCCACAATTCGCTCCATGTCCTTTTTCTGGTGATCCTTTAATTTATAGCGACAGGTACCTATGCTTCCGGCAGCAGGGGTGTTCCTTAAAAGTGCCACTTCTTCGGGATCCTGAACGGATAGATCCAGCAATTCCTCTTTTAAAACCCCTTCTATCCCATGCCATCCTCCATAAATTTTCCCAAATTTATCAGGAAACATTTTACAGGTTTCGATGATTCCCCTCAGTGAACTGTTGATGACTGGCGAGGGGCCTCCTGATTGTGCGACAATTACATTTTTTCCCATTGTATGTTGCGTTTTGGTTTTATTTAATTATTTTAATCTAATTTAGTTATAAACCACCCCGCTGCGCTCAATCCCCAATTCAAGTCCACGCAGCTCTGCCATTCCCCTTAACAAACCAATGGCCGAATAACCTGGATTCGTCTTCTTATGTAAATCATCCAGGATGGTATGTCCATGATCAGCCCGCATGGGAATCTGATGATCTTTCCTACCGAGGGCAATCCGCAGACGCTCTTCTTTCAGTATGGCCCGCATTACCCGGAACATGTCCACATTGCCCTGCAGATGAGCGGCTTCAAAAAAGCTGCCATCAGGTTCCCGCTGTGTGCTTCGCAAGTGAGCAAAATTCAGCTTGGAACCATATTTTTCCACAATCCTGATCAAATCATTATCGGCCCTTACACCCAGGGAGCCGGTGCATAGGGTGAAACCATTATAGATGGTATCATAAACCCCGAGAATTTCTTTAATATCCGATTCGGTGCTTACCACTCGAGGCAGACCAAATAAGGGATAAGGCGGGTCATCTGGATGGATGGCCAGTTTTACGTTAGACTCCATGGCCACCGGCACTATTTTTTGCAGAAAATAAACCAGGTTTTCCCTGAGCTCTTTATCGGTAATGTTTTTATAAGTATCCAACTTGGACTGGAATGCTTCCAGGGTGTATCCTTCCTGCGCACCCGGTAATCCTGCAATAATATTTTGCTGCAATATTTTCCGGTCTTCTTCTGACAAATTCTCAAAATATTCCAGGGCAGATTTCTTTCTGTCGTCATCATAATCTTGCTCAGCTCCGGGCCGCTGTAACATATAGAGATCAAAAGCGACAAAAGCATCAATATCAAATCTAAGGGCCAGTGACCCATCTTCCAGCTCAAATTCAAGGTCGGTCCGCGTCCAGTCCAATATCGGCATAAAATTATAGCAAACCGTTTTCACACCTATCTTTCCCACATTTTGAATGCTTTGCTTATAGTCTTCAATGTATTTGTCACGGGTGGGTTTACCGAGTTTTATGTCCTCGTGAACGGGAATGCTTTCCACAACCGACCAGCTCAATCCTCTTGATCTGGGAGGATTCGCAGCTTCATCCCACTCAATCATTTTTTTCCGTTCTTCCAGCTTTTCCAGTGGCCATACCTCACCGATGGGAATATCATGCAAAGACGTAACTATCCCCGTTGCTCCTGCTTGCCTTATATCGTTCAGCGTAACCGGGTCTTCCGGTCCGTACCATCTCCATGTTTGCTCCATGCTCATAACTAATTCCTTCCTCTTTTCATTAAAAATCCAATCTACAATCTTTTGTTTGTTAAATTCTATATTTTCTTATGTGATATAAACAATTTTTATCTTGATTTTATCTATCATCATGCTGGACGGATACTTCATCAAACCCCGCCGTATGCACTGTATCCCCCGTCCACCGGAATCACAATGCCTGTAACAAACGCCGAAAGATCCGAAAGCAAATATACCGCTGTGCCAGACAACTCTTCCACATCACCATACCTGCCCATGGGAGTGCTTTGGATAATTTTCATTCCCCTGGCGGTAAGCTCACCGGTCTTTTCATCTGTAAGCAAGAAACGATTCTGATTTGTAAGGAAAAACCCCGGGGCTATGGCATTGACACGGATACCGGTTTTTGCAAAATGTACGGACAACCACTGGGTGAAGTTATTTATCGCCGATTTGGCAGCTGAATATGCAGGTATCTTGGTCAATGGCCTTAGTGAATTCATGGATGATATATTCAGAATGGCACCCGATTGATTTTCCAGCATATCTTTTGTAAAAACCATGGTAGGCAGTAAAGTTCCCTTGAAGTTGAGATCAAAAACAAAATCAAATCCTTCCAGGGATAATCCAAAAAAAGTATCTTCCAGATGCTTCATAGAATCTTTATCCATGTATTCTACCTTCGTGGTGGCCTTTGGACTGTTACCTCCAGCGCAGTTTACAAGGAAATCAATCTTGCCAAGCTTATCATGAATCTGCTCTTTGGCGGCCTCTAAACTTTCATGTTCCAGCACATTTCCTTTTAAGCCAAGGCTTTCAATCTGATATTCTTTTGCCAGTTCCTCGGAGACACGGATTGCCCCCTGCTCGTTCAAATCCAATACAGCCATGTTAATTCCGGCCGCTGCCAGGCCTTTCGCCAGACTGTGACCGATAACTCCGGCACCACCAGTAATAACGCAATTCTTATTTTTTAATTCTTCTAACATAATGATAATTTTTGATTCAATCGATTGCACAAATATAAAAAAGTTTATATTTTTGAAGAAATATTTCTCAATAAAAACCGGTATTAATCAGGTAAAGGTTTGATCTTCAATTATATTTGTGCGACAAATATTTTTGGTACGAGTATTTAGGATTATCAGCCATAAAAGGTTTTTTAGCCGGACATTATTATTGGCTGCTTATCAATTTTAAATTCTGTTTAGTGACTATAAGAAAACTAACAAATTATTCTAACGTGGTTCTAAGAAGGCGTCAAAAACAAGGCATGCGAGCCTTAAGCACCAGGGGTTTACTGATCCCTAAATGACTGGTGCTTAAGTTGAGCATAACGCAGTTATTGGCGTTTTCTTAGAGCCCCTATTTACGATATGACGGACGTTATAATCATCTCAATCTAATAACATATAAATTTATCGCAATGAACTTAAACAAATATTCTTTTGGAATTGGCGACAGGTTTGGCCAGCAAGGCAAAGCCCAGTTAAAAGCAATCATTGAAGCCAACAATACATTTGACGTAGAAATTTCACCAGTATGGAATAAATCCAACCGTGAACACCAAACCGTTGGAACGAAGCCCGAAGATGTCAGAAAAGAAGCGGATGAAGCAGTAAAAGCCGCCGGATTTACCCTGCCTTACTTTGTAGATGCCGATCACATTAACCTTTCAAACGTAGAAAAATACATTCCGTACGCCGACTTTTTCACCATTGATGTGGCTGATTATATTGGCGAAGAACCGGCAGCTCAGGATCTGAATGAATTTATCGAGGCGGAAAAATCCATGGTGGGTGATTTAAATATTCCTGGAATTGATAATCCTTTCAAGGTTACTGAGGAAAAAATCAGACAAATTGGAGAAGAATTTTTATATGCCATAAAAGAAGCCAAAAAAGTATATGACCTGATCATTTCTAAAAAAGATGATTGCATTGTGGAACTCTCCATGGATGAAGTGAATGAACCACAAACTCCTCTAGAGATGCTCTTCATTCTAAAAATGGCTGCTTTAAATGGAATACCCATACAAACCATCGCCCCTAAATTCTCCGGCAATTTTTTCAAAGGAGTGGATTATAAAGGAGATATATCCCTCTTTGAACGGGAATTTGAAGAAGATTTGCAGGTGATCGATTACGCCATAAAAACATTTGGAATGTCTGAAAACCTCAAGCTCAGTGTTCATTCAGGAAGTGATAAGTTTTCAATTTATCCGATAATCGGTCGCTTAATCAAAAAGCACAATAAGGGGGTTCACATAAAAACCGCCGGCACCACCTGGCTGGAAGAAACAATAGGATTGGCATTGTCTGGCAGCGAGGCATTGGCTATGGTGAAGACATTTTACCAGAAAGGGTATGTAAAAATGGACGAGCTGTCAGCTCCCTATGCTTCTGTCATCGATATCAAAAAAGAATTATTGCCTGAGCCTTCAGAAGTCAATCAATGGACAGGGGAGCAGTTTGCCAATACACTCAGGCATATCCCCGGACATAAAGATTATAATCCGAATTTCAGACAGCTGGTTCATATTTCTTATAAACTTGCTGCCGCTGATTTGGAGCAATATTATCAAGCACTGCACCAAAATGAATCCATAGTCAATCAGCAGGTATTTGAGAACATTTATGACAGGCATCTGAAAAGACTATTCGGACAGTTTTAAGTTTAAATTAAAATTTATCTCGTATGAACCCCTCCTCAAGGCCCGTTCACAAAATGAGTTGAGCTAAACATGAGGGCTCCATCGGCATTTGAAACGAAATAGTTGACTTTATTTAATTTATATAATTGAAATACAAGAGTTTAACATAACATTTATCACAGATGAACCAATTTATGAATGAAAATTTCCTTTTGGAATCAGAGGCTTCGCAAAAATTATATCACGAGTATGCAGCTAAAATGCCCATCATAGATTATCACTGTCATTTGCCTCCAAAAGACGTTGCAGAAAACAATCAGTATGACAACATCACCCAGGTCTGGCTCTACGGTGATCATTATAAATGGCGGGCCATGAGGACTTATGGCATACCAGAAAAATATGTAACCGGAGACGCATCCGATTGGGAAAAATTTGAAAAATGGGCTGAAGTCATCCCCTACGCCATCAGAAATCCTCTATATCACTGGACTCACCTCGAATTACAGCGATTTTTCGGAATCAATGAGATATTGAATCCTTCTTCGGCAAAATCCATCTATGATGAATGTAACAAACAGCTTAAGACCGAAGGATTTAAGGCAAGAAGTCTGATGGAAAAGATGAACGTGGAGATCGTCTGCACCACCGATGATCCTTTGGATGACTTAAAATATCACCGGCAAATAAGGGAAGAAGGATACAATAACGTGAAGGTATATCCTGCGTGGCGGCCGGATAAGGCCATGGCCATTGACAAACCAGGTGATTTTAATGATTATGTCAACAAACTGGCTGAAATTTCAAATGTTGAAATCAAATCCTTCAATGATTTGTTAGATGCCCTCCTCAAAAGGCATGATTTCTTTCATGAGAATAATTGCAGGCTATCGGATCACGGCATCGAAACCTTCTTTTTTGAGCCATATACCAATAAGGAAATTGAAAAAATATTCATGAAAGTACGGCAAAACAAGGGAATAAGTCAGCAGGAGACGGTCCGGTTCAAATCAGCCATGCTTTATGAGTTCGCGAAAATGGATGCCAGGAAAGGCTGGACACAACAATATCACTATGGTGTCCTGAGAAACAATAATTCTGAAATGTTTGAAAAGCTGGGGCCAGATTCCGGATTTGATTCCATTGGCCAGTTTAATGTCGCCAGGACCATGGTCCGGTTTTTTGATACACTGAACCGGGAGAAAAACCTGGCAAGAACAATTCTCTATAATATCAATCCCAATGACAATGAAATGCTGGCCACCATGATCGGAAATTTCAACGATGGCTCATTTCCGGCTAAGATGCAATTCGGAACCTCCTGGTGGTTCAATGATCAGATTCAGGGCATGACCAAACAAATGAATGATTTATCCAATTTGGGATTATTAAGCAAATTTGTTGGGATGCTGACTGATTCGAGAAGCTTTCTCTCATATCCCAGACATGAATATTTCAGAAGAATTCTATGCCATATTCTTGGTGATGAAATGGAAAGCGGATTAATACCGGCTGATTTTGATTTGGTTGGAGGTATTGTGCAAGATATTTGCTACCACAATGCTAAAAACTATTTTCAATTCCCTGACTAATTGCCCGTCTATAAAATCAGGAAAGAATCTTAATGAACGAGTGTCTGTTCAAAAAGCGTCATGAAAAAGACATGCGAGCATTAAATGCCAGGAGTTTTTCAGTCGCAAATGACTGGTATTTAAGGTGGGCATAAGGCAATAATTGATAATTTTCTTATCGGCTCTGACAAAATGAAGGATAATATATCACCCTAAAATGACCTGTATATGACTAAACTGGACAAAGAAACAAAAATCGGATGGATAGGAACAGGTGTTATGGGAAAATCCATGTGCAGCCAATTAATGCAGGCTGGATATACATGCTATGCATTCAACCGAACCAAATCCAAAACCGATGAATTAGTTAAGAAAGGGGCAATCTGGCTGGATACTCCCCATGAGATCTGTCAATATGCTGACATCATATTTACCATGGTCGGTTTTCCGGAGGATGTAAACATGGTTTATTATGGCAAGGATGGCCTGTTTGAAGCAATTGATGAAGGAAAAGTCCTCATTGACATGACGACCACCAAACCCAGTCTTGCTGAACAAATAGCAGCCGACGCCCTTGAAAAAAGTGCCTTCGCCATTGATGCCCCGGTATCGGGTGGAGACGTGGGAGCCAGAAGCGGTAACCTTTCCATTATGATCGGCGGTGATAAAAAGATCGTTGACGAGATGATGCCGCTTTTTCAATGTATGGGTAAAAATATCATTTACCAGGGGGAAGCAGGCAAAGGTCAGCATACCAAAATGACCAACCAGATTATCATTGCCGGTACCATGATTGGTGTATGCGAAGCATTATTATATGGATATAATGCCGGATTAAACCTGGAAACCATGCTTCAATCCATATCGAAAGGCGCAGCAGGCTGCTGGAGCCTCGATAACCTGGCGCCAAGGATCATACAAAATGATTTCGAACCGGGATTTTATGCGGAACATTTCATCAAGGACATGGGCATTGCCCTGGAAGAAGCCAACAAGATGAATCTTTGCCTGCCGGGATTGGGCCTGGTAAAACAATTGTATGAATCCGTAAAAGCCAATGGTTGGGAAAAGAAAGGCACCCAGGCGCTTTACCTGGCAATAGCTCAAATGTCAGGTATGAACCCCTAATTAGTGGCACTAAGCTACAATTAAAACGTTTAAAAACAATAGTTTACACTTTTGTAGTGTAGGTGATAAAACTAAAAAGTTATTCTGAAGTGGTTTTTTGAAGGCTTCAGGAACAAGTCATGCAAGCCTTAAGTACCAGGAGTTTACTATTCTAAAGGACTGGTACTTAAGGTGAGCATAACCCAGTTATTGACGTTTTCTTTAAAGGACTAATTATCCGATTTGTCATCAGAAGAATGTTCTCCTTCAGACTCACTAGACTTAGATATGTTATCCCTCATATCCGTATCGGCTTGTATATTCTTCATCCTGTAATAATCCATGACACCAAGGTTCCCGCTTCTGAATGCTTCTGAAATGGCTTTCGGTACTTCTGCTTCTGCTTCAATCACCTTCGCACGCATTTCCTGCGCCCTGGCTTTCATCTCCTGCTCTGAAGCAACGGCCATAGCCCTTCTTTCTTCCGCCTTGGCCTGTGCAATATTTTTATCAGCATTGGCCTGATCCATCTGCAGCACCGCTCCTATGTTTTTACCAATATCCATGTCCGCTATATCAATGGATAATATTTCAAAGGCAGTACCGGCATCCAGGCCTTTCTCCAAAACAACCCTGGATATTGAATCCGGATTCTCCAGCACCTTTTTATGTGAATCCGCCGATCCAATGGATGATACAATTCCTTCACCAACACGGGCAAGTACCGTCTCTTCCCCGGCTCCACCAACCAATTGTTTGATGTTTGCCCTTACCGTAACCCTTGCTTTTGCTATCAGCTGAATCCCGTCTTTGGCCACTGCGGTGACAGGTGGTGTATTAATGACTTTTGGATTCACTGACATTTGCACTGCTTCGAATACATCCCTGCCGGCAAGATCTATGGCAGTAGCCATTTGGAAAGGAAGATCTATGTTGGCTTTGGAGGCAGACACCAGGGCATGTACCACTTGCTCTACGTGTCCTCCGGCCAGGTAGTGTGCTTCCAGGCTGTTCCGGTTTAGTTTTAGTCCTGCCTTGGTCCCTTCAATCATGGCCCTGACCACTATATTCGGCGGTACCTTCCTCCAGCGCATTAAAATAAGCTGTAACAATGAAATTCTGACGCCGGAGATCAGTGCTGAAAACCATAACCCGATGGGAATAAAATATAAAATAACCCATAGGCCTATGATGCCTCCGACAATAATGGCAATAATAATTCCGATTTGCATGTTATTATGATTTTGGTTTTACAATAAATTTTGATCCTTCCGGCTTTACCACAACAATTTCTGTTTTTTCATTAATATAATTCCCGGTGGATTTAGCCTCAACGACAATTTCGTTAATCATGGCCTTTCCTATCGGATTAAGCCTCGTCAGCGCCACACCGGTATCACCGGGTTTGATGGTTTCAGATTCCTGATTATAGGTATTGCCTTCTATATTGGTATTCAGCATCAGCTTCTTCCAGGTACCCGAGCGAAGAGAAATAATTAAGGTGATGATTATTCCCGCTAAAGTACCAGCCAAAACATATCCACCTACCCTGGCCCCATGAAACTCAAATGCCAGGTAAACTCCGATTCCCAGTAAGATAGCCCCGCCGATACCGGCAACGGTTATTCCCGGTACAATTAAAAATTCCACCAGGAACAAAAAAATTCCAAATAAAATTAATAATATGATGGCAGTAACAGACATCTTATTTGATTGAAACGATAAGATCTTTAATAATCAACTTATCATAAATGGGTTTTAACTGCTTCAGCGTACCTTTCTTGATGTCACATTTCCCATTATAATGAGTAATAAAGGCACACTGCTCCGCTTGTTCAGGATTGTGATTGCATTCCTTTATCAGGGTTTCAATGACATACTCAAATGAATTGTGATCATCATTAAAAAGCATCAAATACCTCACATGATAATGCCGAATGCTTTTATTGGTACTTTCTGCCTGTTTTTTTTCCTGGGAATCTCCCTGTTTTTTCATGGCCTGTAAAATGGTTGAAATCCTAAATTTATTAACTGGTAAAAATAATGCTTATAATTGAGATTTTCATCCGTTCGTTTATAAAATTTATCCAAAATCAATTACCCCCGGAATGAACCGGCACTTTTTCACCTCCCCGGAAGGCCACTATGAAGATACCTTCATGTCCCTTACTCACCAAAAATTCCTTGAGCACATTGGCTTTGTTATAAGCAGTAAAACGGCCCAGGGTATATATTTTGACATCATTTTGTCCCTGGTGTGTTTCTATCTCACTCTCAGGGACTAGTCGCCTAAAAGTGTTCAGAATATCTTCCGGCATCCCCCCCCTGAAGGCGCCAATCTGAATCTTATATACCAAAGAATCAGTGCCTGTTTTGTCCATGGTATAATTAAAGGATTCAGCATCACGCTCCAGTGCCTGGGCCCTGTTCGTTGAAATCAACCTGCCGTTCAGATAGGCAAGAATATAGGCGTCCCGGTATCCCTTTTTTTGAATGATGGATAATGCAGAACCGGCCGATTTCTTTGTCCGGAATAATCCCACATAATATTTATACACATCCGTGTCCTGAAAATATTCTCCCGTTACCGGAAAAAAGCCTCCAAATGTATGCTGTGGCAATTCTTTACCGAATGCGCCCAATTGTATGCGATAAATGACGCCTTCCGGAAGTTTTTGATTAACCGGAATGGGATTTTCTTCAGAATAAGGACTTTCTGACAGGATAGCAAACTCCTTTTCTTTTTGATTCCTGTCTTTTACCATTTGATGGGTTTCATTGTATAAACTGTCTTCTCTTTGCGAAGACTTAACGCTGTCCACCTCTTTCTTCGTGCCTGGCAGGTTTTCCAGCTCAAGACTGGCTTCCAGTTCCTTTTGATCAACCAATAATCCCGGAGTCTTTTTTTGATCCAATGAATCCTTCATTTGCTGCTGTAATAATTCTTCTTCCCTTGCTATCGCAGCATTCATCATTTCTTCATTCTCATATACATCATATGCCAGAAATGTCAGGAATGCTTCTTTTTGTTGCGGAATGAACTCATCTTTTAAAGAATCGATTGTCATCAATTTTTTCAGCTGTGCCGAATCTTCTTTCTTATCCATTCCATAATACAATGCCAAAGACTTCTGATAGGTATTCCCGGACTTCTTCTTGATTTCCTTCCCTTTCTCAGTAAACACCTCATCTTCTCCCCGGTCAATGGCCAATGGAACATACTGATTGATCAAAAGATAGCTTTCTTTGTACAGGTTAAAAATATCCTTCCTTATTTTTACTTGTTCTACCAGCTGTTTTTCCTGTAAATTTTGCAGCTTGCGCTTAGCCCATGCTTTCTTAAGTTTCCAGGTACTTTGCCTTTCTTTTTTTCTCCATTTTTGAATTTCATCTTCATACTTATCTGATTGTAATTCTTGCCGGGCATTTTCGATTTTTTGATTCAGCTTGGTGAATTCCCGCATGCCTTTCGGATCAATAATATCGCGTACTTCAGGAACATTGATAAATTCAGAAAGCAATACCTTCTCAATTCTCTTCTGCTGAATGAATTGATCCATATCCTTTGCCAGGTAATTTACTTCAAGCTTCCTCACTTGCTGGTATTTTTCATCTGCACGTTTTTGGATTTCTGAAATGATCTCTTCAAGATGCTTAATTTGCTGAAAGGTTTTCGTTTTTTCTGATTCCGGAAGGGATACAATGGAGGCTTTCAACTCCCTGAGCAAACTGCCGAGGGAATCAGCTCTTGTTTGCAGGGACAATGCTTCATTCAGCAATTCATTATATGTCTCGTTTAGTTTCCTGAAGAATACACCGCTTTCTTTCATGGTCATTTCAGCTGATATTGCTTTGCCCTCATTTTTCTGGTTTACCGGACGCAGCCGCGCAACTTCTTTAATGTTCATTGTCTCATTCACTTTCAACCGGTTAAAACCTTCGGATAAGTCTATCTCAAAAAGACATATCTCTCTTTTCTCTGAATCTCGGTTGGATGCAAACATGGCTTTTCGCTCAAATGCATCGGTTACAAACAAATAATCATCATAGGGGGAATTAACTGGAAAGTCCAGATTTTCAGGAGGAGACCAGCTATTGTTTTCGTCATTGTAAACTGATTTATAAATATCATATCCTCCCATGCTGTAATGTCCATCGGAAGCAAAATATAAGATGTTGCTTTCAGGCTGATAAACTGGAAAATCTTCATTATAAGGGGTGTTAATGATTTCATCGAGCCTTTGAGGTACTCCCCATTGTTGTGGACCGGTCTTCTGCACGCGGTATATATCCTTGCTTCTGCCATCTTGACCATAGGAAGCAAAGTACATATAACCTCCGGGCATGATGTCATGACTTGAGAAATATAATAGCCTGTCGCCCGATTTTCGATCATGATCCGTTTTATATTTTCCTGGCAGATCCCGGATTTGTCCGGCCATATCAAGGTCTTCGTATTCTCTCGACAATAAGTTTTCACTGACTTCCCTCTTACTTATTACTTTCGGAATGGCGGCATATTGCATTAAATATGCCCCATTGTAACACATATTAATCAAACGATCCACATGAATTTTCTCTTCCTCGTCCTGCTTACCATATAATCTGTATCTTTTATAAAAACTTACCCCTTTATAGAATTCATAGTTAAGATGATATGCCCTGGCCAGGTAATAATAAACCTGTGACGGCACTTCACCGGTAGCGGCATACCTGAGGTAATGAATGGCTTTTTCAGGATCTCCGGTTTTCAAAAAACATACCCCTGTATGATAGTTATAATCATGATCTTTTGCATAAAGACGGATTAGCTCCTGAAAAAAGGACAAGGCTTTTTCATAGTTTTCTTCTTCAAAAAATTTATAAGCCAATTGTTGTATGCGTGCTTCTTCGATGTCCTGGTCCGCATAAAAATTGGTGAACAGCTTATTAGAAGAACTAAAAAATATAAAAAGCACCAGCAGCATTATTTTCAAATTACCCAAGCTTATAACCATTTTCATATGTTCAAAATTATTTTATATAAGGTCATATGGAACCTCCTTTTTGAT